>NZ_JBFHGC010000115.1:0-6191 GCF_041583315.1 Ilyobacter sp.
ACCCTGAGCTATTTTCCATTCTACAAGGGAATAATCTGCTCCGTACTCATAGCTCACATAGTGCCTTATACTATTCTGCTCCGGTACAGGTTCATAAAAATTAAGTACATCTATACCTCGGTTTTTCCCCACAAAAGTATTCTCCTGTAGGGTAAATCCATCTTCTGAAAATGATGCCAGAGATATGAGAAATGTCAACACAAGTATATTTCTTATTCTATTCACCTACATACCTCCCGTCTCTGTCAAATCCGTTCCTGTCAATTCCTGCAGTGCTGTACCCACTTCGGTTATAACCCTCTTTGTCATAGCCGTTTATATCATAACCAGTTTTATCATAGGCAGTCCCAGTAAATCTGTTGGTGGCATCATTCTTCCATCCGGATTTACTGTAAGGTCTTCCTGTGGTTTTATGCAGACCGCTCCTGTCAAAGCCAAGAGTGTCATATCTAGTTCCCGTTATCCTGCTTATTCCCCGGCTGTTCCACCCGTATTTGTCATATGAGCTTCCTGTTTCTTTATTTATCCCTCTTATATCAAATCCATAATAATCATATTTTGTTCCTGTTTCTTTAAAAATACCTCTCTTGTTCCATCCCGATTCATCGTAGCCTTCAGTGTCATAACCCAGAGAGTTGTATCCTGTTCTGCTGTATCCCTCTTTATTATAACCTTTAGAGTCATAATAATCTTTGGTTTCTGCACTCAGTCCATACCATGTCCAGCCCTTAAGGTCGTACTCTGTTCCTGTATGTTTATTTATACCCTGAGCATCAAATCCCAGAAGGTCATATTTAGTACCCGTTTTATTATGAATACCCTTGAAATCAAATCCTCTTTCATCATATTTTGATTTAGTCTCCAGGTTATAACCTGCTCTGTCAAAACCTCTATAGTCCACAGCGGTTCCGGTATATTTAAAAATACCTTCTTCATTCCACCCTTCACGGTCAAAGCCTTCTGTGTCGTTCCCGTCTCTGTTATAACCTTCTATATTATATCCTTCTATGTTATAACCATTAGAATCATAGTAATCTCTCGTATCTTTATTCACACCATACCTGTTCCATCCGTCTTTATTAAACTCTGTCCCTGTATCCCGGTGAATCCCCTCTCTTGTAAATCCGTCCTCATCATAAAGTGATCCTGTTTCACCATAGTAACCTGCAGCATCAAATCCGTCTTCGTCTAAGGAATTTCCTGTTACCGAATGAACCCCGTAGAGGTCAAATCCAGTATAATCATAGGGAGAATCTGTGAAAACATTCCATCCTACAGATGTAAAACCTCTCTTGTCTGCTCCCTCAGAGCTGTATCCATTCATATCGTAACCACTGAGGTCATAGACACTCATAGTATGCCAGTTGTGTCTCGTTATCTTATTGAATCCTTTCTCATCATACTTAGAACACCCGTTTAAGAAGCCAGACAGGAGTATTATAACGATTATAGGCAAGTATCCCTTCCTGTTGAGAAATCTGTCCACCATGGATATAACTGGACTATTTATGACATTATTAAAATTCTGTCTGTAAAAAGTGGTGTAGCTGATATTTTTAAAGAGTTTATCCAGTAAAACATTGGCAAACAAAAGAGTTATAAATGAAGATAAAAAGAACCCCACACCTGTATACTCATTCCCAAGTTTTACAAAATAAAGAGAAAACAGAAGATCTGTCACAAAAAATACCAGAGATACCATTAGCGCCTGTATTCTTGCATCAAAATACAGAAATATCGTTATGACCATTGAGATGAACACAGCACAAAATGCCGAAAAAAGAGATATCCTGAAAAGATCCAGCAGATAAAGGTCCATCCCGAAATTTTCAAATATCATTTTTGAAAGCAGGGCAAAAGATATGCATATAAAAAACTGCATCTCCATACAGTAAAACATCTCTCTCTTCAAAACATTCATCATAGTCAGCAAACTTTTGTCTATATCATCCAGAGTCCCTTTGTAAGATATATGGGCATAATAAGTCTTATAATCTGGAAAAAATTTGGTTTCTAAGAAGACAACAAAATACACCATGCTGGGAATAGTTATAAAGAAAGCGTAAAAGAGTGCCACTTCATAAAAGGGTGAAGCATTAAAAGTCCCTGCAATTACATAGTGATCTCCCTTTGTCCATACAATAAAAAGATGAACCCATATTCCCAAAATATAGAATAACCCCATAAAAAACAGCGATGTATAACCTTTTAGGTACTTTAAAAACCCAAACTCACTTCCATTTTTCTCCTTAAAAGCGGAAAGAAGATAGTAGGATAAAAGGAGAAAAGTCAGGAGTATCCCCATTGTATAGGCGAAAATAAGATTGGTGGCCAAAAAGTTTTCTGGAAAATCAATGGGATTTTTTATGAGATATACCCCGAGACCCATTGCCAGAATATTCCCTGCCAGATATGAAAAAGCCACAAACCTGTAATTCTTCAATACATTGACAAAACACATACCTATCCAGGAAGCTGACAAAAGAGTAAAAAGAGCCACAGCCAGTTTCTTATAGTAAAATGGCAGAGGGGAATTACGCAAAAACAAACTTCCCATTATAAACGCCATTATAACCACAACTTTTATAACACCTATATAGGTGTTCCTCAGTTCGTTACTCCTCTTTTGATATATGCAGTCTGACATGTACCTTGTGACTACGTATTGCCACGGGGTTGCCAGCAACTGAGAAAATATAAAGCAATAAAGAACCGTAGACATGAACAGAACCCTCTCATCTCTTATAAAGATATACTCTCTTGATATGTACATAAGAAAGTTCAGGCTTATCGTTGTTATGAGCCATGGTCCCACACTTATAAGAGTAGAGTAAGCCATGGCTTTGAGGTCTCCTAATGTACTGTCACTTTTTGAAAACAACTTTCTAAATTCAAATCCTATTCCTGCCACTGTTTATCACCCAACTCTCTATAGATCTTTCTGTATCCTTCGATAAAAATTTCTTTGGAATAATATTTTTTTACTATTTCTTTTCCTGTCTCTCCCATCTCTATCAGTCTTTCCCTGCTCTGATACATCTTTACAAGAGAATCTGCAAGGTCTACATACGACGTAGGTGGAATTATAATCCCGGCCTCTCCTATATCAGTCTTACCTGTAAGTATCTCCCGGCAGTTCCCTACATCTGTGGCTATAAATGGTATCCCTGCAGAAAGACCCTCTAGGATACTGAGGGGCTGCCCTTCTGATATAGAAGTGAGGAGCAGAAGATTTAAGAACTTATAATAATCTGCCACATTTACCTTTCCTGTAAATTCTATATAATCTTCCATTTCAAGACTTTTTACCATCTGAACGCACTCTTCATAGTACTCTGGATTTTCATCTATAGGCCCTATCAGATAGAGTTTTGTATTCCGAAGTTTTCTAAGAGCCACACGGAATCCCTTTATCATCATCTTTACATCCTTTATGGGTACTACCCTCAAGATGGCTCCCACACTAAACTCATCTCTTTTTTCAAAGTCTAGATTTCCGAATCTGTCTTTGTCAATACCGTTTGGAATGACTAAACATTTTGAAGGATCCGCTCCGTTTCTTATCTGCAAATCCCTGTTATAGTCAAAAAGTGTAACAATGACATCGCTGTATCTATAAGTTATTTTAGAAAGAAAATAAAAGAAGTCTATCCATATACTTTTAAAACTTTTGTCCACCCACTGGGCGTGCACTATCTCTTCCTCTCTCTCTCTCGGATATATCCCGTGCTCAGTGAGAAGTACTTTCCCCTTCCCCCTATACCCTGCCATGGCTGCTATGACTCCTGCATACCCTGTGGCAACAGAGTGGTAAATATCTGCTTCAGGTATCTCCTCCTGAAGAATCCCTATGAGATTCAGAAAAATATTTCTGTAAGTCCAGTAAAAGACATTATAGTTGCTGCTGCTATGATTTTCCTTGTAATGCCTCAAAAGAGGACTCCAAAAAATCTTACTTACAACCACTTCCATGGGATTCCCGTATTCTTTTCTAGATAGGCTGTCAAGAAGCTCTATAGCTTTTTCAGTGGATGCATCCCTGAAGTTCATAAGGTCAAAAAGATCTTCTTTAACCTTATCTTTTTTCAGATAGTTATTTTTAAACATTCTAAATCCGGATACATCAAGTTCCGGATTCAAAGTTATATTCCTTACCTCTTTGACATTATCTGGAAGCTCATATTTTTTAACAGCAAAATCCTTGTTTGGGATTATACACAATATAGAAAATTCATGTTCCTGGTTTAAATTTATCAGATCCTGCACCCATGATGAAACCCCACCCACAACGTAGGGATAAGACCCTTCACAAATCAAGCATATTTTTGCCATGGCTCTACGCTCCTTTTATGTTATTTCTAAGATGATAAGGCATCTCGAGCCCTCTTTTGAGAAACTTTTCTTTCAACTGGATGATTTTTTCATACCAATTGTTTTCATAGTAATATTCCAGAGCAAAATTAAGTACACCTACGTCAGGGTCTTCTTCCTCTAAAAATCTCTCTAAATGTATCTGGCATTTTTTTTCATCTCCCATATTCTTATAAAATCTCAGAAGATCAGGAGCATAGCTTTTGTCTTTATCAAAAAGAGTTTTCAATGTACCCAGAGCTTTCTTCTGAGCCATGAGGAGAACATCTCCCTTTAGAAGACCTGACTTTATATAGTCATTATAACTCTTGAATATCTTTTTCAAGTCCCCATTTTTATTAGCCTTGAGTATATTTACTCTGTGCTTTTCATAAATCCAGTTCAATTCTGTAGCGGCATAATGTATCACGTCTATATCTTCATCTAGTAATGCTTTTTCCAGCACCTCTACCTTAAACCTTTCATCAGGAGGGTTAAAATTTATCAGAAAACTTTTTTTCTCCTCTGGAGTTCCTGTAGCCAATATGTCGTAGGCCCCCATAGTTCCCAGTTCTACTGCCAGGTCTATAAACTCTACCTCTCTTCTGTTTTTAAGATATGTTTTAAAGTCTGAACTTTCCTCTATCATCTGATAGTCAGAATCAAGCTTTGGTATAAGTTCTATAAACAGTAATCCTCCGAAACCCATAACCGGAAACAGAAAAATAAAAAGATCAAAATAATATATATCCTCATTAAAAAAAATATGATTTATTAAAAGAAAAATCAAACCAAGGCCTATATGAAAATACCAGAATTTTTCCAGCGGAAATCTGAGGCTGTAATAAGTCTCTGTAAATAAGTACAGATCTAAAAAGGTAGCTAATATTAAAATCAGAATAAATATCCATCTCTTTTTTATAATCCTTCACCTCCCAGTATTATATGTGATTTTTCAGTATCAAACCTTACAAGGTAAAGATTGTCTTTCTTTGTCTTCTCAATAAGGTGAAATTCACCGTTTTCCACATCTTTGATCTTATCTCCTCTTATCCTAACAAAGGTGTTTACAGGTCCTTTATAGTTACTGAAATTGACCTTTATAATATTTTTGACTTTCTCATGAGATATCTCAAGATCTTCCATTTTCATATATTTTAGAGTTGCATCACTCTGAACATCCTGATCCAAAAGAGGAAAATGAATGTTTATCTCATAAAATATCTTCTCATATTCTTTTTTAAGCTCTTCCCAGGACTTCCCCTGTCCCCTCTCCTGGTCTGTTATATCATCAGGATGTACAAAATGACTGACAGACCCATAGGCCCCTATAGCATTGTAAATCCCCCACATAAGATCCTCGCTGTAATGAAAACCTGCAGAAAATCTAGGCAGACTGTAAATCTGAGGATAGTCAGGATCTCTCCCCACTTCCTGAAGAAGCAGACCGGGTTCATAATCTCCCAAATAAATACCGGAAATTGATTTAAGATCTGGCAAAGCAAGAGTGAGAGCTTCTTTCCCTTCTTTTGTCAGAAGATTGCTCGGCGCTACATAGGAAAAAATTTTCACCTCTTCTCCGTAAAGGTTCTGAGTCAGCCCCTTTAGTTTTTCAAGAGAAAAGACCATATCATCTATACTGGTCCAAGGTGTATATCCGTAATCATCAAAATTAATCCCACCTTCCAGGGCCAGGGAAAAATGGTTGTATCCGTGAACACCCAGCTCCCCTCCGTCCTGGAAAATCTCCCTTCCGAAATATCCAGTAGTTTCTTTCAGTTTTTCTGTAAAATCTACAATTTTTCTTTTGTCTGTGGCGTCTGTGTAGTCTCCTATTATGA
>NZ_JBFHGC010000116.1:0-6181 GCF_041583315.1 Ilyobacter sp.
CTCTATACTCTGCTTTTCCACCTTTTCCCCGCAGATGGGGCAGTGGGCAGTCCCTACGTGGGCAAAAAGAAGCCTCATATAATCATAGACCTCTGTCATTGTCCCCACTATGGATCTCGGGTTCTTATTTGTGGTCTTCTGTTCTATTGATATAGCCGGCGAAAGTCCCTCTATACTGTCCACATCGGGTTTTTGCATCTGGCCGATAAACTGTCTGGCATAGGCAGAAAGACTCTCTACGTATCTTCTCTGACCCTCGGAATATATAGTATCAAAAGCCAGAGAGGATTTCCCGCTTCCGCTGACTCCCGTTATTACCACAAATTTATTTTTTGGTATATCTACATTTATATTTTTAAGATTGTGCTCTCGTGCTCCTTTTATTATTATTTTATCTAGCATATATTCACCTCTTTATCAAAATTTTGAGAAATTTTAGCCTGATTCAGATTATTATGAAATCTATATAATTTTACTCTTTTGATAATTTTATTAACATAATTCATGAGTTTTTTCAGATAGTGTTTCCATTTCAAACTAAGAATGAAAATATCCAATCCCAATAAAAGAATTATAGCATTTTAACATTTTTCTCACAAATAAAAGCATCTTTCCAGAGAAAATAAAATTTTGCACGTAACACCATGCTAAGAGGTAAAAGTACTTATAGTTTGGACAATTTGTTTCCTAAAAAATTACTATTTTAAATAAAAAAATATTTATTATTTATAAAGTTGATTTTAATGTAACAAGGTTGTATACATGAAATATATGTATCATTACGCTTAAGGGGGGATTTTAATGAAAATCGGTGTACCTAAAGAGATTAAAAACAACGAAAACAGAGTGGGACTTGTGCCGTCATCTGTTGCTCAGCTTGTGGCCGACGGTCACGAATTATTTATTGAAACCAATGCAGGTATAGGGGTTGGTATCTCTGATGAAGAGTATATCCAGGCCGGAGCTAAGATGCTGTCGTCTCTAGAAGAAGTATTTGAGACAGCAGATATGATTGTAAAAGTAAAAGAACCTCAGCCCAGAGAGATCGCCTGTCTAAAACCTCACCACCTTTTGTATACTTACCTCCATCTAGCTGCTGACAAGCCACAGACAGAAGGTCTTATGGCCTCAGGAGCGACATGTATCGCCTATGAAACTATAGTTTTGGAAGATAAATCAATACCTCTTCTTGCACCTATGTCAGAAGTTGCCGGAAGGATGGCCACTCAGATGGGAGCCTTCTACCTTCAGGAAAACCAGGGAGGAAAGGGTATTCTTATAGGAGGGGTTCCAGGTACTCCCAGAGCAAAATGCGTCATTATAGGGGCTGGAGTTGCAGGACAAAATGCCCTTCAGATGGCAGTAGGTTTAGGGGCCGACTGCACCATCCTAGACGTAAATCTTGAAAAATTGAGATATCTGGATGATCTTTACGGAAATAGGATCAAAACTATCTACTCCAACTCTCATAATATAGAAGAAGCAGTTGTCAGTGCCGACCTGGTTATCGGGACCGTTCTTATTCCAGGAGCCAAGGCTCCGAAACTTGTGACCAGAGAGCATATCAAAAGAATGCAGCCTGGAACCGTATTGGTAGACGTAGCCATTGACCAGGGTGGATGTTTTGAGACTTCCAAAGCCACAACACATGCAGAACCTATTTATTTTGTAGACGATGTACTTCACTACTGTGTGGCAAATATGCCCGGGGCTTTTGCCAGAACATCTACCTATGCACTAAACAACTCAACCCTTAAATATGCCAGAGCCCTTGCCGGTATGGATATTCATCAGGCCTGCAAGAAATATCCTGAATTGATCAACGGAATCAATGTAATAGATGGAAAACTTGTCTATGAGCAGGTGGCAAAAGATTTAGACCTTCCTTACACTTCTTTGGAAGATATATGTAAATAATAAAATTATCAATAATAAAAAAAAGGCCGGTTTTTTAATAATCACCGGTCTTTTTAAATATCTGAAAAAATAAAAAATTGTTTATATTATTTTTTATAGTTCCTGTCTTCCCTCTAATGCCTTTGATATGGTAGCTGTGTCTGAAAATTCTATATTTCCACCCATAGGTATTCCGCTGGCGATTTTGGTTACTTTTATACCAAAAGGTTTAAGAAGATTTGTGAGATACATTGCTGTAGTTTCTCCCTCCAGATCAGGATTCATAGCCAGTATCACCTCACTTACATCTTCTGCTGCCACTCTTTCCACCAATGATTTTATGTTCAGTTTATCAGGTGTGACTCCGTTCAGAGGATCTATTTTACCGTTTAACACATGATATCTTCCTCTATACTTTTTAGCCTTTTCAAAGGAAACGATATCTCGGGTGTCCTCCACCACACAGATTATCTCGTTGCTTCTATATTCGTCTCTGCACACATCACATGTTTCCTCTTCTCCGAAATTTCCGCAAATTATGCATTTTTTTACTGAGGTTTTCACATCTTTTATAGCTTCTGTGAATCTGTTTACCTCCATCTCATCCATCTCTAAGACGTGGAATGCCAGTCTGGTTGCACTTTTCCTTCCTATTCCAGGTAACTTGTTAAATTCATCTATCAATCTTTCAAGGGATTTGGTCGCCATTAATTTCCTCCTTTAAAACAAGAACTTCCGTATTCCGTATTTTAAAATAATTTTTATATCTCAAATAATCATTTTAAAAGGATATAAAATCTGTCTGAGTATATTATATAGCATTGTATAAATAATTTCTAATAAATATTCTTTATTTTAAAATTTTCGGTTAAATAAAAAAGATTAAAAAAAAGAATAAAATCAAAAGGATTTTATTCTCTTTAAGATAATATAGTTAGTAGAAGTACTATATGATTCTCGAGAGAAAAAATTTTAAGGGAGGATGTCTATCATGAAAAAAATTGCCTTGCTTTTAACTCTAGCTGTTTTAATAATTGGATGTTCAAAAACAGATCCTAAACAGGATACTATCACAAAGACTGAAACTGTTATGTCTCAGCAGGAAATGTCTAAATTAGAGGCAGAGAAACTAGAAGCCGCTCGGATGGAAGCTGCAAAGATCGAAGCTGCTCGAATAGAAGCCGCTCGTTTGGAAGCTGCAAAGATCGAAGCTGCTCGTATGGAAGTCGCCAGAATGAAGGCTGCTGAAATGGAAGTTGCAAAAATCAAGG
This sequence comes from Ilyobacter sp., assembly GCF_041583315.1. Taxonomy (NCBI): domain Bacteria; kingdom Fusobacteriati; phylum Fusobacteriota; class Fusobacteriia; order Fusobacteriales; family Fusobacteriaceae; genus Ilyobacter; species Ilyobacter sp. The sequence goes on from NZ_JBFHGC010000116.1 coordinate 3,168, forward strand.
CCGCCGAAATGGAAGCTGCTAGACTAGAAGCAGCTGAAATGGAAGCCGCCAATATGAAGGCCGCTGCCGCTTCCAAAATGGATGACGCCGCTGGTAAGATATCTAAAGTAGTTGAGCCAACTGCTGATAGTATCGAGGCCGTCATGGAAGAAACAGTAGATGATCAAATAATGGAAGATGAAGCTACTTCCAAGGCTATGGAAGAGGTTGTTGTTGAAGAACCAGTTGTTCCTGCACAAGAAAAATCATCCAAAGGTTTATTATTTGGATTTGGTGCTTTAGCAGCTGCAGTTGTAGTTTATTTTGTTTCTAAGAAAAAATAACAGGTAATTAAAGGGAGGAGTTTCCTCCCTTTTTTCGTATGTTATACTTAGGAGGTGGTCTTATGTATCACTTGTTTGCTTTATTGTTTCTTATTTTTTCTACCTTTGCTTTTTCCAGAGATTTTTCATCTTTTAAGAAGCCCTCAGACTCAGAGCTAAGAAAAACTCTCACTGATTTACAGTATAAAGTTACCCAGCAAAAGGGAACTGAAAGACCCTTTGATAATGAATACTGGGATAACAAAAGAGATGGCATCTACGTAGATCTCATTTCAGGAGAACCTCTTTTTTCTTCTAAAGATAAATTCAAGTCTGGTACAGGATGGCCTAGCTTTACAAAACCCCTCGTAGATGAAAACATCGTTACCAAAAGGGATTTTGCTCTCTTCATGATAAGAACAGAAGTCAGAAGCAGATACGGAGATTCCCATCTAGGACATGTATTTAAAGACGGTCCTCCTCCTACAGGACTACGTTACTGTCTCAATTCTGCATCACTTAAATTTATACCAAAGGAAGATCTGGTGACTGAAGGCTATGAAGAATTTTTAAAAGAATTTGAGTAATAAAAAATCGGGGATAACCCCGATTTTTTATTACTCAATTTAGTATTGGAAAGCTTTAACCTTTTCTGACAGGCATATCTTCTCTGTTTTCACCCATTCTATGCTGTCCCATCATAAGCTCTATTCCAAACTTTGACTTTACTTCTAGCATAAATTTTAGCATTGATTTCTCTTGTGTGGCATGTAGTTTCGATTTTTGATCGATAAGTTGCTCTATCTTTTTGGTATTTAACTTTTCATTGAGCATCTCTTTTTTTATCTGGATGTCGACCTCTTTTATGCTGAGCATGATTTTCATATTTTCTTTCATGTTTTTTTCTTGCATAGTTCTAAGCTCTTCCTGTTGTTCCGGAGTGAGTTTTTCAATTTCCTGCTGCATACTCATTTTATGCTTTCTTCCCTCTGTCTGTTTATCTCCGGTATTATTATAATCATTATTTTGTGCAAAGGCTCCAGTAGATATTATCAGTGCTAAAATTCCTATTGTCTTTTTCATATTCTCATTCCTCCTTAACACTTTTTTTTACTACAAGTTAAGAATAGTTGATTTTCGTGTCAGAATTGTGTTAACAATAGTATCTGCCAAAATAAAAAACCAACTTGATATCAAGTTGGTTTTTTATTTATAATCTTCCCTTGCCAAATACAACTCTTTCATCTTTGCTCATTCCACAAGGTATTCCCACCTTGTCAGAGAGCCTCTTTATCTCATCCATGACAAATCCCATGGCACCGTCTTCATCAATCTCTTTTATATTACTTCCCATTGCAAAGGCTATTTCCATCATCTTCTTAAAAATTTTATCTGAAGAAAATCCCTGTTGTTCAGATATGAAAACCTTCTCTTTTTCTTCCTGATTATTTTCCTCGTGATAATTTTTCTCTTCCATGGAATATATATGACCCAGAACAGTATTATTATAGGAAATCCCTGCCATATAATTTCCATAGGTTATCTGCTCTCTCACATCATCTTCTATATGATCCTGATCTATTATATTTTCGAGATTGGAAAAAAGTATTTTTATGGCCTGAAAGGCACATGCGTCAGTCATAGGTGTCGCAGAATCAGAGAGATAAGCTTCTATTGCATGCCTTAAGGCATCTATACCTATGGCTCCCATTATCTTATTTGAAATCCCCTTCAAAAGGTCAGAATCTGTTACCGTTATAATAGGGGTTGTGCTTCTGTCTATCAGAATCTTCTCATTTCCATTCTTATTCTTTTGAGTAAAGATAGGGACTTCTCCAGTCATAAAAGATGTTACGTTTATAGCTACCAGAGGAAGACTTTCTTCACTCTTACACACTCCGTCTTTACAACGAAGCATTAGGGACATTCCCTTTGCACAGTTTCTCGTAGAATTCCCACCAAAGGAGATTATAAAATCACATTTTTCATTTTTTACCATTTCCACACCACGGAGAATATCATCCATGCCAGGCCTAGCCTTCACTTTATCATAAATTACATACTCTATATCATTTTCATTTAATATATCTTTCAGCTGAGTTATAATTTCACTTTCCAGTATAGACTTACAAGTTACAACTATTGCTTTTTTCAAGTTAAGTTTTTTTATTTCTTTACCTGCCTGTTTTAAACATCCTGCACCCATAAGGCTCATAGGTGATATGAAAAATCTATGCTGCATATTATCCCCCCAGTATCTTTCTTTCTCTATTATAAGGTTATTTCACTAGACCTTATTTGTCAATATTTTAAATTTTTATTTGAGACTTTCTTTGTATTTCTGGGGTATTTATCCTCTGTGAGTCTAAAAAAAATACCCTGGATAAAAAAAACTGCAGAAATTTTTTCTGCAGCAATATATTTGATAAAATTATATTTTATCTCTCATATCTTTATTTAAATTAAAAAAAGATAATTAAACCTAATCTATTTCCCAGGTTTGACCGGAATCTTTACCTTGAAAAAATAAGTGCCAGCTCATAATCTTCCTTGTTTATAGTTTTTTTACCTTCCCAGGCATGTGAGATAGGGTGAGTGACTATTGTATTGCCCTCTATTCCTATCATGACTCCGCCCTGGCCTTGAGACAATATCTCCACGGCTTTGGCACCCATTTTAGTGGCAAGTACTCTGTCGAATCCTGAAGGAACC
>NZ_JBFHGC010000117.1:0-6170 GCF_041583315.1 Ilyobacter sp.
ATAGCAAAAGAACAGGGGATAATAAGAAAATAAAGGAATTGGTCACTGTTGTGTATATGAAATAAGTAGACAGAAAAATCTTTTATAGATTTTTCTGTCATACTTAATTTTTTTAATTATTCAGCTTGTACAAAAAATAAGGATTACTATTCAGGAATAGGCAGAATAATTATAAAAATCTATATATGAAAGGAGTGAAGTAACAAATGTATACTTGCGGAATTTGTAAAGTCCATGCATGCAGAACCGGAGAGAAAGAAAAGATGCCTAAAAACTGTCCGTGCCTGGAAAAAGATCGGGATGTCATTGACAAAAGTAAAGAATTGTACAAAGATGAGGAAAATGCCATGATAGCTTATCAGTCTGCTTTGATTGAGTCATGGGGATATTGTAAAAAGACAAGAATAGAAGAGACAATGGAATTTGCCAAGAGGTGCGGATATAAGAATATAGGAATTGCATTTTGTGTGGGCTTACACAGGGAGATGAGACTTTTACATAATATACTTACAGCCAATGGATTTAATGTAAACTCAGTAATATGTAAAAGCGGAAGCATCCCCAAAGAGGAATTAAATATAAAAAATGATCAGAAAGTCCGTCCGTGTACTTATGAACCTATGTGTAATCCCATTGGTCAGGCTCTGTATCTGAATAAGGCTAAAACAGATTTTAATATTCTTCTGGGACTTTGTGTGGGGCATGACTCACTTGCCATAAAGCATCTAGACTCACCAGTAACTATACTTGCTGTAAAAGACAGAGTACTTGGCCATAATCCCCTGGCAGCAATTTATTTATCAGAAGGATACTATAGCAAAAAACTTTATCCTGAAAAATAATTTACATAACCAGGACGGAACAGAATAAATATGCTTACTGAGAATTGTTTGTTTTTAAAAGTACAATTATTCGGAAAAATATTTTATTTTATATTCCTCGTGGGATGATAAAAATCTTAATCCTGCCATTTAAAGAAGACTATTATTATTGAAATGACTATGGCTGGATTCAAAACTTGGTTTTTTTATTGCTGAGACATTTTTTTCTGAAAAATGTCTCAGAATATACATGGCTCAAAGTTTGGACGCTCTCGTGTTTCTAACATTTTTTTTAAAATTTAAGATAGATTTAGGTATATTAAAAGAAATGGATAATAAACTTGGATGAAAAAAATTGCATGTTGGCATATAAGGTGTATACTCTCAAGAGATAGATTTAAATATGGTGCAGAGGAGGGAGCGGTACTTATATGGAAAAAGAGATGATTCTTGAAAATATAAAAGAGGGACTGATCGCTCTGAATTCCAAAGATGAAATAGAGTATATGAATAAAAGTGCACTCTATATACTGAGGGACAATAACAGGGAAAAAGTGGGAAAAGGCCTCATAAATTTTGCAAAAAAAAGAGTTCCGTATTATAACAAGGAATTTATACTGTGTAATAAGAAAATCTTCATAAATCTTGTTCCTATAGTAAAAGAAGGCCGGTATATGGGATCGGTAATAACTTTTGTGGACCAGAACGAGATGAACAGCATAGCCAGGGATATAACCGGTATAGACCAGGTGATAAACAGCCTGAGAGCCAGTGTTCATGAATTTAAAAACAAGCTTCATGTGGTGATGGGGTTTATTCAGATGAAGGAATATACCGAAGCTAAAGATTACATAATGAAGCTTCAGCGGGAAGAAAACAAGAGCTTTTCACTGGTAAGTGCAGTGGAGGATCATTATATAAATGCTATTTTGCTTTCTAAATGGAGTATAGCCAAGGAGAACAGGATTGACTTTAAAATCGAAAACACCTCGAACCTATGGGAGAAGCACGGGATAATATCCAGTGACGACCTTGTGGTGATTGTGGGAAATCTTTTGGACAATGCCTTTGAGGCCTGTATGATTTTTGAGGATTCTGAAAACAAAGTAGAGCTTTTCTTAGATGAAGATGATGAGAGAATCTGTATAGAGGTTTTTGATAACGGAATAGAAGTTTCTGACGATATGAAGGACAGTATATTTCAGAGAGGAATAACCACAAAGGGAAAAGGCAGAGGTTCGGGACTGAGTCTTGTAAAGGACAAAGTCCGGTTGTATAATGGTTTTGTAGAGGTTATAGAGGAAGATAACGGAAAAAGATTTGTAATAGAGTTGTCAAAGGGAGGTGAAAATTGAAAAAAGTTCTCATTGTGGAAGATGACCCCATGGTAGCTATGATAAATAAAAAATATATAAACTCCTTTGAAGGTTTCAGTGTAGCCGGATGTGTCAGTAAAAGATCAGATTTTTTTAAATTTATTTCTGATAAAAAAGTAGACCTCATAATAATGGATGTGTATATGCCTGGTAAAAGCGGACTGGAGCTCCTGAAAGAGATGAGAGAAGCGGGGCATACAACAGATGTGATAATGGTAACTGCTGCTAACAGTGTGAAAGAGGTCAAGAAGGCTCTGGCCTATGGTGTGGTGGATTATCTGATAAAACCCTTTGAATTTGAAAGGCTGAAAGAAGCCCTTGAAAAATATAAGGCCAGGGCTGTTGTTTTTTCCGAAAGGGAGAACGTTCAGCAAAATGAGATAGATAAACTCTATACAAGTGAAACTGTGGATGAGGAACTGCCCAAGGGAATACAGAATAAGACACTGAATAAAATAATAAATCTCATGGAAAATGAAGACATGGAAAAGATATGGACAATAAAAGAACTTTCGGAAAAGCTCATGATCAGCGGAGTTACCATAAAAAAATATATGGACTACCTTGAGAAAATCGAGAAAATAAGGTCTACAATATTTCACAGACAGAGGGGAAGGCCTGAATACAGATATATGCTGATCAGATAGAAGATATCAAAGGAAATCCTTTTATAGGGGATGGATTTATAAAATAAATATCAATAATAATAGATGCAGGAGGTTAAAAATGAAAAAATTTAAAGCTGTAAGAATATTTGAAGAAGACGGTAAATTTATAAAAAAAATAGTAGAAAGAGAGATCGCAGATTTACCTGAGGGAGAGGTGCTGATAAAGGTAAAGTATTCGTCACTGAACTATAAGGATGCTCTTTCGTGCATAGGAAATAAAGGAATCACAAGAAAATTCCCTCACACTCCGGGAATAGATGCAGCAGGTGTGGTAGCTGAGTCTAAATCCCAGGAATTCAAAGAGGGGGATGAGGTGCTGGCCATAGGTTATGACCTGGGAATGAATACAGACGGAGGATTCGGGGAATATATAAGAGTTCCTGCAGACTGGGTGGTAAAAAGACCGGAGAAACTAACTCTGAAAGAGGCTATGATTTATGGTACTGCGGGATATACTTCCGGGCAGTCAGTTTATGAACTTGTGACTTCCGGAGTGAAACCTGAAGACGGAGAAATCCTGGTGAGCGGAGCTACAGGAGGAGTGGGAAGTCACTCTGTGAGATTCCTCTCAAAACTAGGATATGATGTAGTGGCAGTGGTAAACAGTGAAGATGAAGAGAAGGCTGCTCTTGCCATGGGAGCGAAGAGAACTATCTCAAGGGAAGAGGCTGTAGATGACAGCGGGAAAGCTCTGCTGAGTCAGAAATGGGCAGGGGCAATAGACACAGTGGGAGGAGCTACACTTTCTACCATGGTGAGATCAATAAAATTCGGAGGGACAGTGACTACCTGCGGGAATGTAACAGGAGCAGAACTTCCAGGTATAACTGTATTTCCGTTTATTTTGAGGGCTGTAAAACTTATCGGGATAGCTTCTGCTTATTCATCCAAGGAAAGAAGAAGAATAGTATGGGAAAAGCTGGCAGATGAGTGGAAGAGTGACAAACTTCAGATGGGAATAAAAGAAGTGGGCCTTGACGGGATTCTGCAAGAAGTGGACAACATGCTAGATGCAAAGCTTGTGGGAAGAGTAATACTGGTACATGCATAACAGAAAAAACCTCTATGAAATCTTTATTTCATGGAGGTTTTTTTAGTTGGGTGAATTGTTGGATTTCTAGAAAGTTGATGTTACTTTTCCTTGATGAAAAGTAACCAAAAATCAAGCCTTGTCTTGTTCAAGCTAAAATACAATAAATTTAACTAAAAATACAAAACTCGCTTCGCTCAGACATTGTATTTTCAAGATTATTTAGCTTGGTTTTCACAATTTTGAACTTTTGGTTATTCCCTGACCGAAGGGGTGGGGTGATTTTCTGCCAGGAGAAAAGTAACCGTACAGAAATTAAAAGGTTTATTTTCTTTTGAGGTCATCTATCATATTGAGATATGCAGAGGAACAGTGTTTATCATAAATAATATCAGCAGGCTGGGGCCTGTCAAAGTAATAACCCTGGAAGTTGTGACATCCTAGAGACATGAGGGTTTTTATGTGGTCCTCTGTCTCGACTCCTTCTGCAATAACTTTAAATCCGGCTATTTTTCCAAGCTTGACTACAAAATTTATTATAAGGGGATTTATCCTGTTTGTATGGATGTTTCTCACGAATGATTTATCAATTTTTAGTTCAGCTATGGGAAATTTTTCAAGATAGCTGAGAGAGGAATAACCTATACCGAAATCGTCAATGGAGAATTCCACACCTATTTTTTTAAGGGTGTTCATTTTATTTACTGCAACCTGGAAGTTATTTAAGGCCACACCCTCGGTTATTTCTAAAAGTATTAATTCTGCCATCTCACGGGTTTCGAAAACTTTTTCCATCTCTTTTGAAAAATTTGGATTCTGAAAAACCACAGGGGATATATTTACAGATATTTTAGAATTTATCTTCTGTGAAAATTCTATTGAATCCTTTAAAACTTTTTCTGTGATGTTGTGAATTACAAAGGATTTTTCTGCAATCGGGATAAATTTGTCCGGGGGAATCATTCCCTTTTTAGGGTGAACCCATCTTACCAGGGCTTCGAATTCCACAGTTTTTTCTCTGGAGAACACCTTAGGCTGAAAAAATGTTTTGAACTCCCCGTTCTTTAAACCTTCTAAGATCTCTTCTTGGAGAACAGCATCTGAGGTATTTTGTTTTTTCTTGTGAAGGTTTAGATGGGTTATTGAATTTTCTATAAATTCATGGATTCCTTCACCTTTGTATTCACGAAAGAGAATATGAAGCTTCAGGTAATAATTTTTTTTATTTGATATGTTGAAGAATGAAAGCTTATCCTGCAGTGCTTTTATGAGCATGGCCCGGCAATCGGATTTGCATCCTGCCAGTATAACTATGAATTTTCCACCTTCAAACCGTACAACGGAATCTGTTTTTCTGAAATTTGAAGAGAGAATATTACTCACTATTTTTATAATGTTATCTCCGGAAACTAGTCCCATTTTTTTATTGATTTGATCGAGATTTTGTATATCTACAAGACAGATAGCAAGAGGAAGGCTATCATCATTTCTTTTTTCGATAATGTCTTTCAAAATGTGTATACCTGCATTTTTATTGTAAGCTTTTGTCATGTGATCCAATTGTTTAAGGTCAACTATTTTATCTTTTGTGAGTGCATTTTCTTTTTTTAGGTTCATAAAGGCGAGTATAAGAGGAAGCACAAGCAGTAAAAATATTATAGAGGTGAAAAGATCAAAAAGTGTCTGTGAAACTATCTCGTCTCTCAGATGGGAGGTAGTGATATCGGCTCCAGCCAGATAAAAGGTGCCGTCTGCTGAAACAAGGGGAAAGTAGACGGAACGATAACTATCCCAGACATCGGAACTGTCTAAAAAAACAGGCTTGTTTTTATTAAAAGCTTCACGGGTGAGGTCGTATGAGTCATCATCTGCGTCCTCTTTCATACCGGTCCAGTAATAGGCTGTGGGATGAGCTTCGAGCTCTTCTAGAATATCACTCATTATGACATAACGGATATCATCTTCTCTTTTTACCATGAGATAGAGATAGTCTATACCGCTTTTTTTTGCAACAGAGTCTAAAAAAACAGCTTTTTCTATAATCTGTTCTTTGGAATAGGTTTTTGCATCCATATCCTTTGTGACGTAATTTTCTCCGGTGTAGTATTTCATGTTTTCAGCAGCAGTCAGAAGGTGGTGGTCGATATCTTTAAGTAACTGCTTTTTCATGTGGAAAAAGGAGGCGGAAGTGTAAAGTATGAGTCCTAAAATCACAAAAATTATAGGGGAGTGTAATTTTTTAAAAACTGATTTTAAATTTTTATTCATAAAAAAA
>NZ_JBFHGC010000118.1:0-6066 GCF_041583315.1 Ilyobacter sp.
AGGCACTTCAAGACCTGTAGAAGATTTTAAAGACTCTGAGGATTTTAAAAAGCATTTAAATATTCTAATCTTTAAGTGGCATTGATAAAATCAGCGTTAAGAATGACCGAAGTAAAATCCTTAGAAAAAATCGACTGTTTGAACGAAGTGAGTTTCGAGTTTTTCTTGGATTTTCAAGGTCATTTAGCTGATTTTTCACAGCCTTGACCTTTTGGTTACTTTTCTGTCAAGAGAAAAGTAACAGACTTCTGTGTAAATTCAGTAATTTATATTAATCTGAAACTTGAGTAAAAAAGATAGAGGTGTTATAATAAATGTATAATTATTGAATGCGGAGGTGCTTCATATGACAAAAGAAGAATTTTTAAAATCCATAAATATTACAGAGGAAGCTTTAAAAGCTCAAGGAAAAGAGGTTGTCAGGTTTGATGACGGCGATCCTGAGTGCGTTGGGTGGGAAATCAGATATATAGACAAAGAGAACATAGAGATTATACTAGGATGCAAATGCAGCGATACAGGGAGTATTCATACTAAATTATAAAAAAAGTCTGGAATTTTTCCAGATTTTTTTATTGGATAATATTTTGGAAAGGGAATATATTTTTGATCTTTTGTAAAAAGTATGAAAAAATACTCTGATTCTTGTTATAGTTATCGTCGAGACCTTGTTATTAGTGGAATAATAAAATATAATTAAGTGTATTTTAAATTTTTTAATCTGAATTTTGTGATTGAATATTTTTACTTATAGAGGGGTGCTTTTGTGAAAAAAGGAATAATTATTTTAGTGGTGGTCCTGTCAGGACTATTTTTATGTAATGAGATAGAGGATAGAAACAGAATAAGTATAGGGGTCGTGAGCACATTGTCTGGAGAGGAATCCAGCCTTGGTATATCAATGCTAAACGGGATAGTCATGGCTGCAGAGGAGTTTAACAGAGATAAAAAGTTTTACCAAAAGAAAGTAAGACTCATAATAAAAGATGATAAAAATGACCCTGAAGAAGCAAAAAAAGCTGCGACAGAACTCATAGATGGAGGAGTGGTAGCCATACTTGGACCTGCACTATCTGAGGCCGGGATAGCCGTCAGTGAAGTAGGTAATGAGAGAAAAAAACTGATAATAAGCTCTACAGTGGGAACCACAAAACTTTCTGGGAAGGACGACTACTTCATAAGAATCAGTCCCTCTGTAAATAAGAATGCGACCTCTCTGGCAGAGATATCCAAGAATTACTTTGAGATGAAAAAAATACTTCTTATTTATAATAAGAAAAACTCAGCTTATACAGCGTCCTTCAAGGATGAATACATAGAGAGCTTTACAGAAGACTCAGATAATGAAAATTCCGTCTATGTAAAAACCACATCTGACAGAGTAAAATCATATTTTTATGGCATGAAGGATGAGATAGACGGAGTAGTGATAATAGCAAATCCAATAGATACAGCTGAGATAACACAGGATATAAAAAAGATAAAGGAAGATATGCAGATACTGGCTTCTGACTGGGCATTTCATCAGAATTTTATAACCTACGGCGGAAAATACTCAGAGGGAGTATTCGTGGCCCTTTATTATGATGATGCTTATTTTGGAAAAGACGGTATCTATTTGGATGAAAGATTTAAAAATTTTAAGACGAAATATACAGAGAAGTTTAGGGAAGCCCCAAATAATGGCTCTCTTTACGGGTATGAAAGTCTGAACATTCTGGCCCATGCAGTAGAAAAAGTCGGGCCCTACAGCAGTGAGGACCTAAAAAGAGAGGTTCTTTCACCTGAATCAGAAAAGTATTTTTTACAGCCTGGAAAGTTTGATAAATACGGAGAAGCTGAAAGAGACCTTTTTATATTTCAGGTAAAAAATAAAAAATTTCAAAAGGTAGAGTTAAAACAGAATTTTAGAAAAGAATAACTGTCTGAAAATTCTGAAATTAAAATCTGAAACTAAGGATGGATTAAAATGAAGAAAACAGGCTTGAAGGAGTTTTTATTTTACAGAATAGTTCTCATGGTGATTCTTCCCATGTTTATAATAAGCTGTACATCTATAATAATATCCATTAACAGTATAAAAGAGAGAGTGGATAGAAGAAACAGTGCAGTGATAAATATTGTAAACCACTTTGTTTCCCACTATGAAGATGGGATAAAACAGATAGGAGAAGTTTTTTCAAAGGGGCTTATAAATGATTCACAAAAAAATAATTATCTGAGTACTTCGGAAAAAAATTATAAACTTTTCAAAAGAATTCAAGTTTTGGATCTGGAAGGAATAGTGATGTATTCCTCTGAAGGAACTGAAAGTACAGGTTATGATATGTCTAACTTTGAATTTGTAGAAAAAGCCCTAGAGGGAGAGGAATACTGCTGGTCAGAAGTAATGATTTCTCCATTAGACGGGACTTATGAGATTATGCTTTCAAAAAGATTCGGAGGGAATATTTTTGTATGCTACTTAAATATCGAAGAACTGAATATTGTTTTGAAAGAAAGTATAAAAAATACAGGAAGTAAAATGGCGGTTTTGGACAGAAGCGGAAATATAATTTTTTATGATATAGAGGATATGGACTCTGAGAGGAAAAGTGAGATTAAATATAAATACATATCCTCAGTTGAAAATAAAAATTCAGATGAATCAGAGTATATAATAGGAGGCAGCAGATCTGACAGAATAGAAAACTACGGAAAGATTGAAAAAACAGGATGGAATCTCATAATAGTAGAAGATGCAGGTAGAAGTTTTGTTTTTATGTGGGATTTTTATAAGCAGATAGTTTTTGGTATCGGGCTGTTTACCTTAATGATAATCTATATCTCTTACTCTGCACTGAACAAGCTTTTAAAAGACATGAATAAATTGAGACTTATCTCTGAAAAAGTATCTGCCGGAGAGATGCCTGAAATGTTGAATTATGAAATATCCGAAACACAAGAGCTGGCAGGAAAATTCCGGCTCATGGGAAGAGTGGTTTTAGAAAGGGAGAAAAATATCAATGAAAAAGCTGTTTTCCTGCAGAACCTCATAGATGCCATACCAAATCCTGTTTTTTATAAGGATAAGAATCATTTGTATCTGGGAGTTAACGAGGCCTTTGCAGATTATATAGGGGTGAAAAAAGAAGAGATATCAGGAAAGACGGTATATGATGTGGCACCTGAAGACAAGGCTGAGATATATAGAGAAGCAGACGACAAAATACTGGAAAAAGGGGAGACGCAGATATACCAGTCAAAGGTATTTAATAAAGACGGGGAAATAAGAGATGTAAAATTTTATAAATCCATATTCAGAGATTCAAAGGGCGAGAAGATGGGGATTATAGGGGTTATACTAGATATCACCAATCTCAAAGAAGCAGTGAGAATGGCTGAAAAAAAAGAGAGACTTTTGGAAAGTCTTTTGGACACAGTCCCTCTTCCTATCTTTTATCAAGACAAAGAGGGTAAATTTATAAACTGCAACAGAGCCTTTGGAGAGGTAGTAGGGAAGAAAAGAGAGGATATAACTGGAAAATGTTATTGTGAAGTTTGGGAAAAAAAATTTACAGAGTACTCCAGAATAAAAGATGCAGAACTTCTTAAAAATAAAATACCTCAGAAATTTGAATATAAGATAAGAGACAAAAACGGAGAATCCAGAATTTTAATCTTTGACAAAACTATTTTTTATAATGAGGACGGAGCAGTAGGTGGAGTTATAGGGGCCATAACAGACATAACAGACATAAGAAGAATGCAGGATGAGCTGAAAACCCTCTCTCTAAAAGACAGTCTGACAGGGATTTACAACAGACGTGGATTTGAAGAGATGTCCACCAGAATCTGGAAGGAGTCTTCGAGAAATAAAAACAGTGTTTCTATTATTATGCTGGATATAGATAAATTTAAGTTATATAATGATCACTACGGGCACCAGGCAGGAGATGAGTGTCTGAGACAGATTGCTGAAAAACTGGAAAAATCCTGTAAGAGACCTTCAGATATTGTGGCACGTTACGGAGGGGAAGAGTTTATAATATTCCTCCCGGATACAGATATAGAGGGAGCCAGAACTGTGGCAGAAAATATAAAGAAAAATATCCAGGACATGGGTATAGAACATGTGGAGTCCAAACACGGAGGCAGGGTGACTGTCAGCCTAGGGATAGCATCTACCATGCCGGAAGATGAAGATGAAATGGAAAATCTGATAGGGACTGCAGATAAAATGCTCTATCAGGCAAAAGAGCGAGGAAGAAACAGAGTAGAGGGATAAAAAAAGGCACCCGGAATCTGTAGGGTGCCTTTTCTAAAGTCTATTTTCGAATTTTTACTAAAAGTTATGAAATTTGGTGGAAGACAAAGATAAAATTAAACTTATATTTAGGAGGAAGCAGATGATAATCGGCCTGACTGGGGGGATAGCCTCAGGAAAAAGTACAGTATCTAAAATATTGAGTGAGATGGGTATAAGAGTTGTGGATGCTGATCTGATTGCCAGAGAAGTCATGGATTCAAAAGATGTAGTTGATAAAATTGTAGAGGAATTTGGGGAAGAGATACTAAATAAAAACGGGAAACTGGACAGGACAAAACTGAGAGAAATAGCTTTTTCCTCAAAGGAAAGAGTGAAGTTACTAAACTCCATAGTCCATCCATCTGTAATATCAAGATTTGAAGATGAGAAAAAAAAATCTATGATAACTGGAGAGATGCTAGTTTTTGATATACCCCTTCTCTATGAAGCGAAGATGGAAAATCTCTGTAACAGGGTAATAGTGGTGTATGTGGACAGGGAGACCCAGATAAAAAGAGTAATGGAAAGAGACGGAAGCAGCAGAGAGAATGCAGAAAATATAATAGAAAATCAGATGCCCCTGTCAGAAAAACTGGCAAGGTCAGATATAAAAATAAAAAATGACGGAACCATCGATGAACTAGAGGAAAAAATAAGGGATATTTTTTCAAAAATAGAAATGGAAAAATTTTAATAAAAAAGAAGCTGACAAATCAAGTTTAATTTCAATGCAAAAGATAGTAATATTTTAGTTAAGTATAAGTTACCATAGTTTTGCAAAATCAAATCCCCTGTGATATAATCAAGGGTATGTTATATTCGGATACAGAGGAGAAGAGAAGTTATGAACATAGTGGCTCCAGCAGGAAATATGGAGAGATTTTATGCCGCTGTAAAGGCAGGGGCTGATGAAATATATATGGGGATCAAAGGGTTCGGAGCCAGGAGAAATGCTGAAAATTTCACTCTCAGTGAATATATGGAGGCTATGGATTATGCCCACGAAAGAGGCACAAAGGTTTTTCTTACCCTAAATACTGTAATGAGAGATAAGGAGATAGAAGCCCTTTATGAAAATCTAAAGGCTCTCTATGAACGGGGACTAGATGCAGTAATCGTTCAGGATCTCGGACTATTTAGATTTATTAAAGATAATTTTCCAGACATAGATATACACGGAAGCACCCAGATGACTGTATCCAACCATGTAGAGGCGGACTATCTGAAAAAAATCGGTTTTTCCAGGGTTGTTTTGGCCAGAGAGCTTTCTTTTGAAGAGATAAGGTCAGTGAAGGAGAATACAGATATAGAACTGGAAATATTTGTTTCAGGTGCCCTGTGCATCTCCTACTCCGGGAACTGCTACCTAAGCAGCTTCATAGGAGGAAGAAGCGGGAACAGAGGGCTCTGTGCCCAGCCGTGCAGGAAAGAGTACGAAACTTCTCAGGGAGACAGGGGATATTTTCTGAGTCCTAAGGATCAGCTCATGGGAGAGGAAGAGATAAAAAAATTAAAAGATATAGGTGTGAAATCCATAAAATTAGAGGGAAGGATGAAGAGCCCTCAGTATGTATTTGAAACCGTAGCTTACTATAAAAGTCTTATAGACGGGATTTATTTAAAGGAGAGAACTTCAGACCTCTTTAACAGGGGATATTCCAAGGGATATTTCTACGGAGACAGGGAAAATATAATAAATTCCAGATATTCTTCTGATTTTGGGAAATGCATAGGAAGTATAGAGGGAAAAGAGATAAAGATAAGCGAGGAACTGATAC
>NZ_JBFHGC010000119.1:0-6023 GCF_041583315.1 Ilyobacter sp.
ATAATAGTGGGGAATCTCATAGAAAATGCTCTGGAGGCCTGTGACAGATCTATGAAAAACGGTATAGAGGTCTATCTGAAAGAAAGTGATGAGGACATTTTGATAATGGTCCTAGACACTGGATCGCCCATAGCCTTTGATGTAGAAAAGATATTTGAAAAGGGAATATCCTCTAAAAAAGGGAATACAAGAGGATCCGGTCTGGCTCTGGTAAAGGAGAAAATCGACCTTTACGGCGGTGAGATGCAGGTGAATCAGAAAGAGGGCACCAAGACATTTAAAATAAGAATCTATAAAGGAGATACCGATGATAAAAGTCATAATAGTTGAAGACGACCCTATGGTAAAGATGATCACGGAAAAATTTGTATCTTCTACCGGTGAGTTTACTGTGGAAGCTTCTTTCGGAGACGGAGAAGAAGCCTATAAGTATATCTCACAGGGAAATGGAGAACTTCTGATTCTGGATATGTATCTTCCGGGAATGGACGGTCTCACACTGCTAAAAAATCTGAGGGAAAATGAGGTATGGATAGAGACCATCTTTGTCACAGCTGCAAGTAATCTGGAAGAGATCGAGAAGGCCTCTCAGCTGGGGGCCCTGGACTATCTCATAAAACCCTTTAGTTTTGCACGGCTCAGGAGCTCTTTTAAAAAGTATCTGGATAAAAA
Organism: Ilyobacter sp.; assembly: GCF_041583315.1. NCBI lineage: Bacteria > Fusobacteriati > Fusobacteriota > Fusobacteriia > Fusobacteriales > Fusobacteriaceae > Ilyobacter > Ilyobacter sp. Next base: position 673 of record NZ_JBFHGC010000119.1, read on the forward strand.
GGAAACCACCTATGGAAAAGAGTGTCTCACCCAGGAAGATGTGGACAAAATATTTCTCACTGATAAAAAGAATGTGGCCACATCTAAGGGTATACATGAAAGTACACTCAATAAAATTATGAATATTCTGGAGGAAGACAGGTCAAAAGAGTGGTCCACGAAAGAGGTGGCTCAGAAGATGGATTCCAGTGTGGTAACTGTGAAAAAGTATCTGGATTACCTCACAGAAACAGGGAAGGTAGAGAGTACTCTTCACTATAAAAGTGTCGGAAGGCCTCAGTACAGATATAAAATAACAATATAAATAAACGATCCAGTAGAAGTTATCCCAAAATTAAAAAATCAAATAAGAAGACAGGATAAAGGATTTAAATGAATTAAAAAATTTTACTTAAAAGATAAATTCCAGGAAAAGAAAGAGGCTTACAGGGTTGGGATAAGCTTATTTTACTGGATTCGTTCTTAATACGGGTTAAAATAAATTATTAAATTTAATATTGTTTAAAAAAGGTTGCTAAAAAAAGTGCAATCTTTTTTTATTTTAAAAACCTTTTAATAAGTTTAATATTATTTACTATTCCGAATGCGAAGTGTATCATCTTAATGAGGATGAAATGTTCGAAAGGAGGAAGTGGAAACAGATTTTCACTGAGAATCATCACGATCATCTTGAAGAGCACAAATTTAAAAAAATAAATAAATAAAATTGAAACAGGGAGGGGAAATATGGAAAATACGAGTGTTTTACAGGAAGCTCAGAGTAATCAGTACAAACTTATGGGGATAGAGATGAAATATTTTATTCCTATCACAATTGTAATATTTGCAGCAACATACTTAGGTGCACTTCCTAAGGGAATGCTGGGGGCATTTCCGCTTATGATGATACTGGGGGCGGTATTAAATGAGATAGGGAACAGAACCCCTATAGTCAAAGATTATTTCGGAGGAGGGCCTATAGTAATAATATTTGCCTCGGCGGCACTTATCTCCTATGGTGTGATACCGGAGAGTGCCCAGAACATAATGACCTCTTTCATGAAGGGTGAAGGATTTCTGAACTTCTATATAGCTGCTCTTATTACAGGTAGTATTTTAGGAATGAACAGAAAGCTTCTTGTCAAGGCGGCTCTCAGATATCTTCCGGTAATAATAGGGGGAGTGGCATGTGCTATCCTTCTCACTGGAGCCACAGGAGCTCTTCTAGGATACGGATTCAAAAAAGCCATATTCTACATAGCTATACCTATAATGGGTGGAGGTATGGGTGCAGGTGCAGTACCTCTGGCTCAGATGTTTGGTCAGGCTATGAGCAAAGATCCTGCAGAACTTCTGTCTGTAATGGTTCCTGCAGTTGCACTGGGTAATGCCATGGCAATAGTGGTAGGCGGACTTTTGAGTAAAATCGGAAAGAAAAACAAGACTCTCAGCGGAGACGGAAAACTTCTCAAAGACCAGTCTAACGATATAGATGTAAATGAAAAAGAAAAAGAGCTTAAAATTAGTTTTGAAAATATGGGAAAAGGTCTTTTATTTGCCTGTACATTCTTTATTTTTGGAAAAATTCTTGCAAAGTATATAAATCTACACCCATATGCTCTTATGATCCTGTCTGTAGCTGCAGTAAAGACATCAGGACTTATAAAAAGAGAATATGAACAGTGTGCAGCACAGTGGTTTCAGTTTATTATGAAGAACTTCACTCCTGCTCTCCTTGTAGGTATAGGGGTGGCTTACACTAGTCTTGATGCAGTTATAGAGGCCTTCAGCCCGACTTATCTTCTTCTTGTATTTACAACTATAGTAGGAGCTGTAATAGGAACTGCTGTAATAGGACATTTATTAGGATTTTACATGATAGAAGGTTCTATCACAGCCGGTCTGTGTATGGCAAATATGGGTGGTACAGGTGACGTAGCGGTACTTTCTGCAGCAGACAGAATGGAACTTATGCCTTTTGCTCAGATCTCATCAAGAATAGGTGGAGCTTTCATGCTAATCCTCACATCAGCCTTATTAAAATTCTTCTTGTAGAAAAAAGGAAGGTTATAAGGACTAACGTATACATCATTATGAGGTGATGTAAATGTCAAAACTTGAACATTTGAAGAATGAGATGAAAAAAAAGGGGTATCAGATAACTGAAGAAACTCCTACTTTAGGTGAAATTTCACTCCGAGAAGGAAGAGGAGGACATCTGATAATGGAGATAGAGGATCTCGAACGTGAAAAGATCAAAAATCTCCTGAACAGCCTCCATTGCCGAACTATGATAAGAGTTAAAGATGACGGAAAAACTCAGTTTATAATAAAAATGTAGGCAGTGTCTGTAAAGGACACTGCTTTTTAATTAACTGATAATATATGTATCTATATATATCATAAATATCTGTTCTTGACTTGGGACTAAAACTTAAGTATAACTGTATTATTCATTTGAAAAGATCTGTGTCGTAAAATACTTTCAAGGTCTTTTATTATGAGGATTCAGCAGAGTTTTTAGTTAAATTATTTTTAAAAAAAATTATAAGAGCCATAACAAAATTATACATACAAAACAATACTCGGAGGGATACATGAAGGCAAAAAAGCAAAAAATAAAAAAAATAGCAAAAGAGATCGGGAAAAAAATACTGATAATTTCTTTGCCGATTTTAATCTTTTCTGGTTTTTTACTTGGCTCACTATATCGTTATGAAATAAAAAGATCCACATCAAATCTGATAGGAAGCCTGTCAGGTAAGACTGATGTATTTGAGGATACAGTTCATTATCTTTTTGAAGAGACCTTCAGAGATATATACATTATAAAAAATTCCAATGAATTTCAAAATTATGTGAAAAGCCAGAACATTCCAAATAAGCTGGAGGTTCAGCACCTCTTTGAAAGATATATGCTGAACAAAGAGGACTATCTCCAGGTCAGGTTTATAAATCTAAAAGGGGACGAAGTTATCAGAGTGGAAAGGGAAAGAGACAAGGGGATTCCCGGACCCACTGTGGACGAGGAACTTCAGTCGAAAAAAAATCGTTATTATTTTGGAAATACCATGAGTATAGGGGCATCAGATATCTATGTCTCAAATCTTGATCTCAATATAGAGTATGAAAAGATAGAGGAACCGCATCTTCCTGTCATAAGATTTTCCTCTCCTGTGGAAAATAATAAGGGAGAAATAATAGGTATCCTGATAATCAATTTTAAAGGTCAGAAATTTCTGGATACATTTGAAAATTATCTGAAAATCAACAACCCCTTAATTGAAATATCCCTCACTGACAGCAACGGGTATTATCTGTTTAACAGGGATAAAAGTAAAAATTTCGGTTTTATGTTTGAGGGTGATACAAAGGAATACAGGTTAGAAAAGGAGGCTCCTGAACTCTGGAAAATGATAAACTCTTCCTCTGAGGAACACTTTGAGACAAAGGAAAGAGTATTCTATTTTAAAAAAATAGATCCGGTATTCAAAAAGAATATATGTTTTGATAACAAAAAATTTTACTGGAATGTCGTGGCATCTCTGGAAAAAGAAAATCTGCCGGAGCTTTATCCGGACATATTCATATTTAAGAAAAATATAAAATTCTATATTTTACTGGGAATATTTTCTATATCTGCTACTATAACAGCACTGCTTCAGCTCAAAAAAAAGGAGAGTATACAGCTTTATTTGGCAGAACTGATACTGGGTTATGTAGATGAAGCAGTCTTAATCACAGATTCTAAGGGTAACATACTGGATTTTAATGACGAATTTCTCAATTTCACAGATATACCTAAAGAGGAGATTCTAAGCTCAGATACAAGCCTATTTGAACTCAATGTAACTCATCCTGAAATTTACAAGGATATAAGGAAGAAAATTACCAAGGGCAAAAAGTGGACAGGGGAACTCTGGCTCAAGAAGCAGGACAATTCAAAATACCCGGCCATTCTCACCATAAACAATGTGATAAATCCAAAGAATAAAAATACAGAGTATTATGTGTGTGTAATAAAAGATCTGACTTCTGAAAAACAGAGAGAAGCGGAGATTGAATATCTGCTGACACATCACTCCAAGACAAGACTTCCCAATGAAAACCTCATAAGGCAGCTTATCGATGAAGAGATAAAAAATAACAGCGGGTTCAGCCTTATATACATAAAGCTTAAAAATTATAATGACCTGGAGATAAAATACAATGATGAATTTTTAAGTCTTATTTACGAAAACATAATAGAAAAAATAGAATCAATAGTTAATGAAAAAGAGAATATCGCTCATTTATCAACGGATACCTTTATAGCTATATGCAAGACCTCTACTAATAAGCTTCTGCTAAATAAATCCATGATTGAACTTTTCAAAGGGATAAAATCAAGCATAAATATAAAAGGGGCAAATGTTCACTTAGAATTTGAGATGGGATCTGTCATATTCCCGGAACACGGAGATTCATCCAGGGAACTTCTGAAAAAGGCTCTGTTCTCTATAAAGGCACTTAAATTTTATCCTGAGCGTAGCTATATCATCTACCATAAAAGTATAGAAAAAAGTGTAAGGAGAGAGCTTGATATAGAGGAAAACCTTGCTTCAGCATTGGAAAACAATGAGTTTCAAGTCTACTTTCAGCCCCAGATTAACAGCAGTACAGAAACTATAAATGGTTTGGAGGCTCTGATTCGTTGGAACAGCCCAATCCTGGGAAATGTTTCTCCACTGGAGTTCATACCCATTGCAGAGGAAAAGGGAATGATAAATAAAATCGATATGTGGGTAGTGGGAGAGGTCGCCAGACTTACCAAAATGTTGAAACTCGATGAGTACAAAGAAATTAAAATTTCCGTAAACTTATCGGCCTATGATTTTAAAAATGATTTTCTTGTGGAAGATGTGGTTGCCATACTTGATTTTCACGGTCTTGACCACGCTCAGTTTGAGATAGAGCTCACAGAGGGCACGCTGATAAGTGACCATGAATACGTAAGTACAAAATTAGAAGAATTTAAAATGTACGGAATAACCGTGGCCATTGATGACTTTGGGACAGGTTTTTCCTCTATGAGTTATCTGAAGAAACTAAACTTTGATAAACTTAAAATAGACAGATCTTTTATAAAAGACTATCCGAAAATGGACAACGGCTCTATTGCCGAGGTAATAAGTTATCTGGCACAAAAGCTGAATGTAAATCTCATCGCCGAAGGGGTGGAGACTGTGGAACAGCTGAAATACCTTCAGAGTATAGGGTGTATGAATATACAGGGTTATTATTATAGTAAGCCTTTATCACATACAGATCTGGATATTTATCTGAAAGAACATCTTGGAAAAAAGAGGTTATCTGAAAATATTTCAGAAGAA
>NZ_JBFHGC010000120.1:0-6022 GCF_041583315.1 Ilyobacter sp.
AAGGCATAATCACTTATCTGATATTAATTAAAAGTGGATTTAGCGAACGTTCCTCTTTCCTTATGTCCTTTTTAGCCGCAGCCCTTACAACACCTCTAGGTATGCTTGTTTCATATCCTCTAATCAGCAGAATTAATCAGTCAAAGCTCGGTGCCCTACTGGCACTCTCAGGAGGAGCCTTGATCTATGTAGGAGCAACTCACCTTTTGCCCAAAGCAGAAGAGGAAAATAAGAAATTCAGTATTATTGTCTTAGGTACAGGTATTCTTGTTGCCATTATTATTATTTTATCGAAGAATTGATTTTCTTTTAATAAAATTAATATAATGAAGGCAGTGGGATTATACTAGTAAGTTCAATGGGAAATTAATTTTGCAGAAAATAAAAAAAAGACAGCTCATAGAACTGTCTCTCAAAATTATGATTTGATCATTGTAAGAAGCATCTTAAATCTTTCCTCTGCTCTTAGAGCATGAGGCTCGTCTGCAGGCATTATGAGCATATCCCCCTGCTCTAGGGTATATTCCACTCCTGAGACTGTGATAGCCGCTTTACCGTCTAATACCTCCACCATGGCATCGAATGGAGCAGTATGCTCGCTAAGGACCTGTCCCTTATCAAAAGAAAAAAGTGTTACTGTCCCATTTTTTTTACCGATGAGTATCTTACTTACCACCGATCCGTCTTGATAATTTATCATTTGGCTAAGATTTTCTACTTTTAAATTTTTGCTCATAATATCCTCCCTTTTGTAATAATATCTGGCTAAATGAAATCTTACAGATACACTTCTTTATCTTTCTTGTCAGGAATATATTAACATTTTTATTTCTGATTTTCAGTAACAAATGTTACCATAATATCTTACAGAAAAAAGCTCCCATAAAACTGGGAGCTTTTAAAATTATGTTACTTTTAGTTTTTCCAGTGACCGTGAATATTACAGTATTCTCTGGCAACAACTTTCTCTGCGTCTATCATAAATACAGCTTCTGGCTTTTCCCCAGGTTTTAAATTCTGTCTGTAAACTTTGTTATCTGCTATAATCTCTATCCACTCAATATAGTGTTCTGCAGTCATAGGATGCTCTGTTTCTTCCCCTATACGAACTTTAAATCCACCTTCAATTTTTTCAACGAAAGGAACGTGCTTTTCTTTAGATGCGTCTGCTGTCTTTTCTTCCTGATACTTCATAGCCTCTCCGCAACATACTAGTTCCCCAGCTCCTGCATGAAAAACTTCTACAATATTACCACATAGATCACATTTGTAAACTTCCAATAATTTTGCCATTATTTTGTGCCCCCTTTTTATGTTTAATATAGTTTTTATATTACTCTACTGAAGCTATACACTCTACAGGACATACCCCGGCACAAGCTCCGCAGTCTATACATGCTGATTCGTCTATCTCTCTCTTACCATCTACCACCTCTGATATACAGCTAACTGGACACACCGGTTCGCACGCACCGCAAGCGATACATTCATCTTGTTTGATTCTATAAGCCATTGTCATACCTCCTCGTTTTTATGTTCAATTTATAAAAAAAATTTAAAGCAGTTCAACAAACAGATTTTTTGCAAAGTTTCTACCAAATTCAATGCACTTTTCTCTGTCTTCATCATCCAAATTCCACATGATTTTTATCCCATCAGATATTCTTTCCAGGCCGGTTGCATCCAATTCCTTATTAAGTATCTCAAGGGATTTACCGTTCCAGCCATAACTTCCGAAGGCTCCTACTTTTTTATCTTTGAATTTAAGGCCTTTAATTGATTCAGTCAAGGCTGCCATAGAAGGAAGTATTCCGTTATTGATTGTGGAAGACCCTAAAAGAAAACCTTCTGATCTGAATATTTCAGTAGCTATATCGTTTTCTGAATTTTTTCCGGAATTATATAGCTTGACCTTTATATCCTGTCTTACATCAGTTATTCCCTCAGCAATTGATTCAGCCATTTTTCTTGTACTTTCCCACATGGTGTCATAGACAATTGTAATCTGAGATTCACTGTAACTATTACACCATTTTAGGTACTTTTGGACAATCTGTAACGGATTATCTCTCCAGATAACCCCGTGTGAAGGGCATATCATGTCTATCTTTAGGTCAAGAGACAAAATCTCATCCAGCTTATTTTTAAGTATACCACTAAAAGGAGTCAGAATACAGGCATAATATTTCATACACTCGTAGTTCAATTGATCCTGATCTGCCATATCATTGAAAAGACCGTAATTTGCATAGTGTTGACCAAAGGCATCATTACTGAAAAGTATATTTTCATCTGTAAGGTAGGTAAGCATACTGTCTGGCCAGTGCAGCATTTTCATCTCCACAAAGATTAGATCCTTAGAACCGATATTTAGCTTATCCCCGGTTTTTACCGGCTGGAAGTTCCAGCTTTTATTGTAATATTTTTTTAGGATTTCCACACCCTTTTCTGTACACACTATAGGGGTATCAGGAATCTCTCTCATAAGTTCTAAGAGTCCCCCGCTGTGGTCAGGTTCACTGTGATTCATGACTATATAGTCTATCTCTTTGAGATCTATTTCTTTTTTGAGCTTAGAAACCCAGTCGTAACCATTTTTATAAATAACTGTATCTATAAGAACTGTCTTTTCATCTCTTATAAGATAAGAGTTATAAGTTGTTCCATTGGGAATGGAAAGTTCTTCCCCGTGAAACTTTTTCATATCTTGATCTATTACCCCAGTCCAAGTTACGCTATCACTTAACTGAACAAATTCTTTCATAATTAGTTTCCCCCTATTACTGAACTGTGTCGAGTGATTCCATAGTATTTATCTAAAAATTTTCACTCAATAGTTATATTACTACAATAAAGTAAAAAACCTTTTACTTTATATATTTTTTTTAAAAAATTTATATTATCTTCCACATCCACTTTAAGAACAGATTGTACCATTCATTACTTGACATATTTGATTTTATGAGGTTTAATATAAGTAAGATCAATATATAGTAAATGATGAATTCATTGTCCGAAACAGATTAAACACCTGTCTCTTTATCAATAAATTTTTAGTCGTTTTACTTTCTCAGTTTCTGAGGGTAAAACGGCTTTTTTTATTTTCCAATCACGGAGGTTATTCTTATGATAAGTATTGTCAAAAAAAAATTATCCCTTGCTGCACAGGGAAAAATAGGAAACTCATTCTCAATGCATAAAAACTTAAAAAAAAGCAGTGGGACTCCCATGGGGGCAGCTTTTTTAATGGCTACATCTGCAGTAGGGCCAGGATTTCTCATACAAACATCTTTTTTTACAAGTCGTTATAAGTCCGATTTTATATTCGCAATAATTTTCTCTACCATTGTAGCCATCATTGTCCAGATGAACCTTTGGAGGATAATCGGCATCTCAGGAATGAGAGGACAGGATATAGCCAATCGGGTAGCACCTGGGCTTGGATACCTGGTAGCCTTTCTTATCTCGCTGGGAGGCCTTGCATTCAATATAGGAAACATAGCCGGAGCAGCACTGGGATTCAATATGCTTACAGGGATAGAGCCATCCCTTGGAGCTGTTATCACCGGAGTGTTGTGCAGCTTTCTTTTTCTGGCTAGGGATGCCGGAGGGACTATGGAAAAAATTACGAAGATGCTGGGGTTAGTTTTAGCAGCTCTTGTAGGTTATGTAGTTCTTGCAGTAAACCCTCCTGCCAGCATGCTTTTGCACAAAAATTTGGACCCTGAAAATTTTAGGAGTCTTATATTTCCAATGATGACAATCATGGGAGGTACAATCGGAGGGTATATCTCCTTTGCCGGGGGGCACCGTCTTATAGAAACAGGGATAACCGGAAAAAATAATTTAAAAAAAATAAATTACAGTGCCTGTATAGGGGTTGCACTGTCTGCATTCATACGGATTATGCTTTTCTTGGCTGTTATGGGGCTCATATCCAAAGGCATAGACTTTGGCGGAATTAACTTGGAGGCTTCGTCCCTAAGGCATGTATCAGGAGTTTTCGGCTATAGAATATTCGCAGTAATTCTTATTTTGGCATCTATCACCTCTATAGTTGGGTCTGCCTATACTTCTGTATCATTTATAAAAACGCTTTTCCCTATAGTAGAGAAAAATGAAACATTCTCCATGATATTTTTTACGGCTTTCTCAGCTCTTATAATGGCCCTTATGGGGAATCCGATAGTCCTTTTACTCATTGCAGGAACATTCAACGGAATAATTATTCCTGTGGTATTAGCAGTTATTTTACTGGCATCTAAAAACAAAACGGTAGTAGGAAAAGACTATAAACACTCTGAGATCCTTACCCTTTTAGGATTTATAGTTGTAATGGTACTTTGGCTGGGAGGAATGGAATCCTTAAACAGCATAATTGCATATTTATTATAGTTATTTATAAAAAAAAATGGAATAAAGATTTATTTGTCTTTCTTCCATTTTTTTTATTTTTTTGAATCCAAACTGAAATTTTATTCCGTAACTTCCACTACTTCTTCTAATTCTATACCCTGTTTTGAAAATATTTTTTCTTCTGAATCCACATATTTTTCAAAGGCTCTTTCCATTTTATCGAGAGACCTATCTGAGAATGATTCTGTATAAAGGGGATCAATGCTCTGATCGTTGAAATACTGATCTACAACCATTTCCACATATTCATCTGAAATACCCGATCTTCTGACTTCTCTTCTTATTCTCTTTTCTGCCTTTATTTGTTCTTTGTATAACTTTTCATCGTATTTATCAAAATCTCCGTCATCATCAAGGTCTGTCTGAGATTCTTTAAAATCATTCTTAAGCTGGCCCCAGTTCTTCTTTGCATCTTTAGATTTTATACTAGAATTGTTCTTTCCCTTTGATTCTTTAGACTCTCTGGATTTGCTGCTTTTATCCTTATTTGCATTATCATCTTTTGCATACAAATCCTGTGCTAATATAAGTGTTAATATTGTGAAAACAAAAATCCACTTTTTTTTCATAAAAATCACCCCCACGGTATTTTTAAAAGTATAGCTCTCATGCAATGAGACTTATTTTTACTTACTTAACAACAATATACAACAGCTTCATACAATTTACTTTTTTTTAACAACTTATACCTTCATTTTTAAATGCTAGATTTTTGTTATATTAAGTACATTTTTTAAAAAACTTGACTTTTGAGACGACTGGTCATATAATATTGTTATGAAGAATAAAAAAATGAGAAAAGACGAGATTATAAAATCTTCAATAGACTTGATGTATCTGAAAGGTTACAATGGCACAAGTGTAAAAGATATTACCGATGCTGCAGGTATTCCAAAGGGTTCTTTTTATAATTATTTCGAAGATAAAGAACAATACGCCATAGATGCTTTACACTATTATTATAACAACAATCCAGTTCATAAAATTCTGTTATCAACAAATAAGGAACTTGAACCTCTAGAGAGAATAAAAAAATTCTTTGAAAAAGGAATACAAAATGCAGTTAAAAAAGAATTAAAATACGGTTGTTTCATAGGAAACCTCAGCCAGGAAATGGGAGATGTCACTGAATCAATATCAAATGCTGCTGCTGATATAACCAAAGAGATCGTATTGCAGGTTTATAAAAACTTGATGGAAGCAAATGAGAAAGGAGATTTAGAAAGTAAGGTAGATCTAAAAACCTTGGCCAGCTTTATAATAAGCAGTTGGCAGGGATCACTTGTAAGAATGAAAATGGCAGCCGACAAAACTGCCTTAGATGATTTTTACACTATTTTAACCGAGGTCTTATTGAAGTAAATAAATCAATAAAATTGCTTTATTTAAGTTTTTTAACATAAAGGCATTTTATTTAAATTTTTCAAAACATTTTAAGACGACCGGTCATATAAAGTGCAATGTGGTGGGCCTACAGGTGTTAGCGGCTCTATATTCTTCAAGGTCAAAATTTTCCACACTAATTCTTGAAAAAGATAGAATGGGTAGCCAGATAGTTACTATAGAAGAGGTGCTGCCAGAATATAAAAATTATATAAAATAGTAA
>NZ_JBFHGC010000121.1:0-5993 GCF_041583315.1 Ilyobacter sp.
AAAAGTGGCATTACACAAAATTTTTCAGCGGTTTCTCTGCTCAAAACAAGGATGGCTTCTTTTGTTATTACAAGCCTTTCTAGAGACACATAGGGAATCCCCATCTGTTCCCCCAGTATTCTTACTATCTCTTCTCCGCTTACATAACCCATATCCACAAGGGTTTCTCCCAGTTTTTTATGCGTTGTATGCTGTTTTGCCAAGGCCTTCATAAGTTCATCTTCTGTTATTATTTTTTCATCTACCAGGGTGTCTCCGAGCCTTTTCTTTATGATTCTGGCCATCGTTATTCCCACCTATGCCCTAGATACTTTATCTCCTTGTCTCCATCAAAATAATTTAAAAGCTCTTTTTTCACATTGGGATAAAGTGTTATATCTTTTATTTTATCTATATTATGGTAGGCAGCTTCTTTGAGCCTTTCTTCCTCTCCGATTTTAAGCTCTCCAGAAAGGTACCTTACTTTAAAAAACATATTGATTATGTGCTTACTTTTATCTGGTGAAATTCCCTGGGAAACAAACATCAAGTCATCAACTTCTACCTCAAGACTGCATTCTTCTAAAAACTCTCTTGCAAGAGATTCTTCCATTGTCTCACCGTAATCTACTCCCCCTCCAGGAAGCAGCCAGTATTCTTCTCCGTTCTTTTGGTGTTTTACAAAAAGTATCTCATCTCCCTTTGTTAAAACACCGGCTACCCTAACCCTTATCTCCATAAGGCAATCCCCCCTTATATAAAAAAAAGAAAGCAGATAAAATTATAACATAATTTTATGCATTCCTCAATATCTTTTAGTAAAAGAGCGGTGCTTTTACACCGCTCTTTTTAGCTTTTCTCCTTAGTCAACTTCTCTATAAGGATGTTTATTTTTTTGGCTTCTTCACTATTATTTGTTTTATTCAGTATATCTTTTTTCAGATTCAGATATTCCAGATCATATCTGTAATCGTCTGAAATCATTTTTATGGAATTTTCTGCAGTAGGTATATCTCCATTTGCAAAGGATATTTTACTCAGTTGCAACAGAAGTTCGTCATTTACTCCATTTTTAGCTATATATCTTTTCAGGGTTTTTTCAGCTTTATCATACTCGCTGTAGCTGTTTGAAAGTATTCTGGTATAGAAAATTATATATTCTTTGTCCAAGCTGTATTTTTCATATCCGTTTTCAAGAACTTTATATAATTCCATAAATTTTGATTCTTCCAATAAAACCTGTGAATACACGCTGTAGAACTCCATATCCAGATCTTTTTCTAAAGAATGGGCTCCCTTTAAAATTTTATATGCTTTGGCAGTTTCTCCCTTTTTAAACAAAATAAATCCCTTTAACTTCAAAACCATATTATCTACAGAATCCTTTGATACACTCTCTAGATATTCCTCTGCCTTTTCATAGTCACCTTTTATATAGGAAAGCAAAGCCAGATTTTTTATGGAAGTCTGATCTCTCTCATCTATTACCAGAGCCTTTTTGTAAAATTCTTCGGATTTTTTATAGTCTGAAAGCTGTGCATAGACCAGACCCATCTCCCTCAGAGTTATTACATTTTTGTCATTTTTTCCGTAGGCTTTTTCAAATTCCCTAAGTGCCTCCAGATATTTTCCGTCTTGAGAATAATTTATTCCTCTTATGACATTATATTCCTCTCTGTCAGTTGTCCTCTTTACCGTTTTTGGAGTGCTCGTACAGCCTATCAAGCTTATTAAAAAAATAATATAGAGTAATTTTTTCATAGTGCCCCCCTGCTTTTATAAAATTCTGTTTGACACAGAATCTGGAATTATAGCTCCACCTGAAATAATTAATTTAACAGCTTCTTCTACCTTAATATTAAGGACTTTCACATCTTTTTCTTCCATCATTACAAACATTCCGGAAGTTGGATTTGGAGATGTGGGAATAAATATATTCAGTACCTTATCTTTCCCCATTATCTCTTCAAAGTAACGGTTCCCGTTACTTGTTAGAAATCCCAGACTGTAAATTCCTTTTTTGGGATACTCTATCAAAACTACTTTTTGATATGACCTTGCATTGTCTGAAGACACCAGACCAGTTATCTGACTGACTGTGGTATACACCTGCTTTATTACAGGCACCTTTATAAAGAGTCTTTCAAAAAAACTAGCTATCCTTTTTCCTATTACATGCTTCAGCGTCAATCCCACAAGTGTTATTATGAAAAAAATCCCTACAATTGAAATCACATATACAGATATTTTAATATATATTTCTATCTGTTCACGTTTATTAAACCTCTCCAGACCCAGTAAAAATTCTGTCAAAATTCTTACAATAAAAGAATCTCTCAACAAATTAATTACCATCTGAAAAATCCAAGAAAGAAAATAAAAAGTAAGTATCACTGGTAACAAAGCTATTAATCCTGTATAAAACCAGTTTTTCAAATTTTTCCTCATTCCTGCACCTCTGTCTCCTTTTCGAGCAACACTTTTGAAACTCTCATCTTATCTACCTCTAGAACTTTAATAGATATTTCATTAATGAATATCTGATCTCCTGCATCGGCTACTTTCCCCAATTCTGTTACAACAAGACCACCCAGGCTTTCATAGTCCTCTGATTCAGGAAGATCAATATCCAGGTTTTTATTTAGAGTTTCTATATCTATCATTGCATCTATTTCGTATTTACCATCACCTAAAGGACGAATAATCTCTTCTTCCTCTCTGTCATACTCATCTCTGATCTCTCCTACTATCTCTTCTAGGAGGTCTTCTATGGTGACTAGCCCTACTGTCCCGCCATACTCATCTATCGCTATTGCAATATGCACCTTTGTTCTTTTAAAATCCCCTAGTATCTCAACTATAGACTTGGTTTCAGGTACAAAGTACGCTTTTTTCAAATAATTTTTTATCTGGCTGTCTGATTTCCCCTCTTTGATGACATGCAAAAGGTCTTTTATATAGAAAACACCTATAATATTGTCTATTCCGTTTTCATATACAGGTATTCTAGAATACCCTTTTTCAAAGACATCGTCCCACACCTCGTTTATTGTACTGTCACCATCAAGAGCAAACATCGATGTCCTAGGAGTCATAACTTCCTTGGCTGTGGTGTCACTAAACTCAAATATGGAGTGTATCATCTCCTTTTCTTCCTCTTCTATTATCCCCTCTGCTTTTCCCACATTGACATAGGATATTATGTCTTGTGCAGTTATCATCAAAGCTTCGTCATGGATTTTTATTCCCAGCATTTTCCCTATAAATTTTGAAATGATCATAAGTATCTTTATCAAAGGTATTGTCAGCAAAGTAAAATAATATACAGGTACCACAACAATTTTTGCTATTTTGGCAGAATAATTCTTAGCCACTATTTTAGGAGTTATTTCTCCAAAAATCAAAATTACGGCAGTCATACAGACTGTAGCCGTTAATATAGCTTTACTATTTGTTCCCAAGATATTAAATGTTATTGCCGTCGCTATAGAAGATCCCAAAATATTTACAATGTTATTTCCGAGAAGTATCCCTGTGAGCATCTCATTAGGCCTTTTGAGCCATTTTTTCAAAAGCTCAGCTGCCCTAGGATGTTTTATCTCTTCAAGATTTCTGCTTTTAAAAGCAGTCAATGCCGTCTCAGAAGCTGAGAAAAATCCAGATAGTAGAACCAAAAGAACTAGTAGTAAAATTTGTCCATACATGCCCAAGTTTAAATTACACCTTCCTTTTTAATAGTGTGTTTCTACACATAAATAATTTTTTTATTAAAAACAGTTTTTTATAAGATCACTTTTTGTTACAATCCCAACCAATTTTTCATTTTCCATGACCAGAGTGTATGAATACTCTTCTTCTATCATCTTTGTAACTACCTCTTCTAAGTCATCGTCAAGACTGCTTTTCAAGAACTCCTCTGTCATTATATCTTCTGCTTTAAATGAAGCTATCTTTTTTAGTTTGCTTTTAAATTCCTTGTTACCTGGAAGTGTTATCAGAAGATCCCAGAAAGCAATTACAGGAGGCAACGGAGCTTTTTCCTCTCTCACCAGGATATCATCCCTAGTCACTACACCTACCACTTTTTCTCCTGATACTACCGGGAGTCTGCCTACTTCTTTTTCTTTCATAATTTTTATTATATCATCAAAAGATGTTTCTTTGCTAATGAAAATAACTTCTTTATTTACAACATCTGATATTTTTTTCATAGTTATCCCTCCGATTTTCATTAAATTTTAACACAAAAAAAATCAAAAAACAACTTAACTTAACTTCCGTAAATCCACTGTTCAGTGCACAAAATATGCTCCTGTAGTTCCTTATTTTCAAAAAAGTTTTCAATCTCCCTTTTAGAGCTTTCAGGTCCGTCAGATGTGTGAACTATATTCTGAGATACCACCACTGCAAAATCTCCTCTTATTGTCCCGATATCTGCTTCAAGTGGATTCGTCTTACCTGCCATTTTCCTTAAGCCCTCTATAACATTTTCCCCCTCTATAACTGCTAATACACAAGGACTAGAAGTTATAAAATCCAAAAGTTCAGAGTAAAATCCCTTTTCCTTGTGTTCTGCATAATGAACTGCCGCTTTTTCCCTAGAGACTTTTTCTAGTTTCATTGCAGAAATTTTAAACCCTTTCTTTTCAACTCTTGCAAGAATTTTCCCCACAAGGCCTCTTTGAACTCCGTCAGGTTTAATTATAAGTAGTGTCTTTTCCATAAAAATATCCCTCCCAAATTATGTATTATATATATACCTCTATAAAAACAATTTCTTTTTTACAAAGGTTTATTTATCGTATCTGATTTATAACACTCTATTAGTCGTTTCATTTAAAAAATTCTATATACTTACAATTTTTTGCCGTTTCTTTTAAGTTTTTCACTAACCCAGTAAATGTATATATAAAAAAAGCGGTATATAACCGCTTTTTTCTAATCTATCAGAAATAACTGATCTCCTTTGACTACAGGAGCTCCATCTTCTAGAAGAATTTTCACTATTTTTCCATCTCTTGAAGCCTTTATTTCATTCATGAGTTTCATAGCCTCGACTATGCAAAGAGTATCTCCCTGCTTTACCTCTTGTCCTTCTTTCACAAAATCAGGAGAATCAGGTGTAGGAGCTCTGTAAAAAGTTCCCATCATAGGAGAGGTAATTGCCTCATAACTCTCTTCCACTTTTTCTGCTGCCGGCGTTGCCGTTTTTGGTGCAGATGCAGGCATGGATGCTGCTGGTGCTGCATTTACATATACTGTTTCTGCTGCTGCTATCTCTCTTTTTAAAGTTACCTTGGCTCCTTCACTTTCTACAGTTACTTCCTGCAGGTTGTACTTTTCTATGTTTTCTGCCAATTCTCTTATTGTTTTTACATCGATCTTCATATTTCCCCCTATATCTAGTTACTACCAATAACTCTGAGATCTTTTACTCCTTCTAATCCAGTTATATTCTCTAGCATTCCCTCGATTTTTCTGAGCATATCTTCGTTGGTCTGAAGAGATATAGTTACCTTTGATGTTCCGTCAATTGGTATGTTTTGTGTTATGGTCAGTATATTCATACCTGTGTCTGCAACGACATCCAGTATTCTGGCCAAAACTCCAGGCTTGTCCTCAAGAGACATATAAACACTAAAAACTGTTTCCTTTCCGCTTTCAAAGAAAGGTTTTATAAAATCTTTATATTTATAATAAGTACTTCTACTTATGCCTACTCTCTTTATGGCTTCATATTTAGATATTTTTTCAAGCTGAACAATATCATTTACTTTAATCACATTCTGTATTGAGTTTGGCAGAATACGTTTATCTACTATGTAGTACTCTCTCTTCTCTTTTTTGCTCATCCCTCAATCACCTTCTATAATATGTTTTAAAATCCACTAAAATGTATTTTAACATTTTCAGTATAGATTTTCAAGTCAAAATATCCCCGTGGTTTTATAATGATTTCTTAAATGATTCCATGGTGTTTTTCATGAGCATAGCTATGGTCATAGGTCCTACCC
>NZ_JBFHGC010000122.1:0-5985 GCF_041583315.1 Ilyobacter sp.
ACTGAATTTTCCAGAATTTCAGAAACAGAGTTTAAAATAGCTATGACAAGGGGATTTTTAGACGCTTTTGCAATAATAGAATGGAATTCTAAATCAACAACACTCATTTCTTCTTCGCTTGTACTTTTTAAAAGTTTAAGATGAACCCTTTCCATCTTTTCTATCTCTTCATCTGTTATTCTCTCTACACACAATTCAATAGTAGATTCTTCCAACAGCTTTCTTAGTTCATGTACATCATCGTAAGATCCGTTCTGAAGTGAAAACATTAGAGTTATTGGATTATAAAACATCTTTTCAAAATTGTTTGTAATATAATTCCCTCCTCCTCCTTTGCTCTCTATGAGCCCCATTATTTCGAGAACTTTTATTCCCTCTCTTACAGTAGATCTCCCCAAATGAAGTTTTTCTGCAAGGACTCTTTCAGGTAGGAGTTTATCACCATATTTAATTCTACCTGACTTTATTCCGCTTTTTATATAATCAATTACAATATCACACTTTTTCAATTTTTGCCCCCCGTACTTTTTATCTTTTCAACAACCCAATTATAACATCAAAAAACAACATTAAAAACCTAGATTGAGAATTTTTACAATTATAATTTTTAATTACACATTCTCTTCTCCTTTATAGAGCCATGGTCTCCTATAACTATATATAGTATATATCTGAATTTCATGAGAAAAAGATAACTTTGCATTATATAAGCATTTCATGTTAAAATTTTTAGGTCAAATACTCACAGATTTTTTTTAAAAAGCCTAAACTAATAATATTAATATTTCAGCTGGATTTATATATCTCAGTTATTCAGTCACAATGTTTTTAACTTAAATTTTTAATAGGAGTTGGTACAGATGAAATGCCCATGTAAAGCCACAACATGCTCAAAACACGGAAAATGTGACGAGTGCCGGATGAAGCACAGAAATTCTAGAACTGCATGTGTAAAATATGCTGTAGAAGACAAAAAAGAAAACCTATTTTGCCCTAAAAGTAAAAATGATGAACTTTTTGGAAAATGCTGGACATGCAGAGAACAGGCCGAGATAAAGAACGAGCGTCCTATGTGTCAGGAGATAGGCCACAGATTGTATAACGAACAGAATCCCCAAATGCAATAGAATCGTTATCAGGGGCTGAAAAGCCCTTTTTTTATTATTTAAAAAGGATCTGTTGTTAAAGTTCCAAAATTAATGTATAATTTTTTAGGAGGTGTATTATTATGTTTAAATTGACTGTTTTGGTTATGCTGTCTTTCATTATACTATATATAACCAATCCTACACAGGATGAATTTTTGAATTTCTACAACAAAAAAATAAATGAGTCAAAAAAAGAAGAGACACTTTCTAAGAAAATTCTCCTGGAAAGTAAAAAAATATTTGCCCAACTGAAAGTAGAAAAAAAAGATCGCTATATCTATAGTATATACACTGTGGAATTTTCCGGAGAGAAAGAGGTTTATATAGGAGTTTTAAAACAATTTATACTAAAGGAAAAAGTGAAAGTTGCTGAAGAAGGAGCTATAAGAACATATAACAAAATAATACATACTGCCGGTACAATCCTTGAAGAAGGGTCCTATAAGGTAGAAGAACTGGTAAAAGCTACTTCAAAATAAAGTTTATTGTTTTTACAGATTTGGTCTTAGCTCCCTTTTCTAGGGAGTTTTTTATATACTCTATTTTTAGAGAATGATTTTTGATAAGCATTTTATGAGATCAGTAAAAATTTAAAGCACATTATTTAAACTTTCATGAAGGATATCTGAGAATTTTTTAGAAAATAATTCTATAAGTGTATTATAGAATATAAAAGGGAGGTACTGTATGGAAATCGATGCAATGTATATCAAAGATCTTGAAATGGCCCTTCATTATGCAGTTCAGGCAATTAAAAAAGAGATAAAAATTTGTGAAGAAACCTCAGATAAAACACAGAAAGAGGTTTTAGAAGGAAGACTTAAAAAATTTGATTTTTTAATAAAAAAATTAGCAAAAATGCAGCCCTAAAGGCTGCATTTTTATTCATAAAGTTATAATTTAATAGAATTCTGATTAATAACTGTAGTCATCTCCTGGGTTTAGGATTACCACATCACAGCCTTTTACAGATTCTTTAAACTCATAGGGATCACTGTTGATAACAGGGAATGTCTTGTAGTGCATAGGGATTACAACCTTTGGTTTTATAAATTCCACTGCTCTTACTGCATCGGCTACGTCCATGGTAAAGTTACCACCTATAGGAAGCAGAGCGATATCTATATTCTCAGCTTCGAGAAGTTTCATATCCATGGTGAGACCTGTATCTCCTGCATGATATATTTTTTTATTGTTTATCTCAATAACAAATCCTCCTGGATTTCCTCCACATACCATCCCCTCTTCAGTGGTGATTCCAGATCCGTGGAGAGCAGGAGTCATTTTCACAGTACCAAACTCCATTTTTACTCTCCCCCCTATATGCATGGTATGTACTTTTATATCAAACTTTCCGAGATATACCCCTATCTCATGATTGGTTATTACTGTAGCTCCAGTTGCCTTTGCGATTGGTATCGTATCACCTAGATGATCTCCGTGACCGTGGGTGACAAATATATGAGTAATCTCACCCACCTCAGCTGCACTTATTGGTGACTGGGGATTCCCGGTAATAAAAGGATCTATAAGCGCTTTAAAAGCCCCTTCCTCTAAATAAAAGCATGAATGCCCTAAAAACCTTAATTTCATAACTACCTCCTTAAACTTATTTGGAATATTATATTACACACTTATTAACTATTCAAATAAAATTTTTAAAGACCTTTTATATAAATATGTGATAAAATCTAAGAGCAATCATACAGGTTAAATATTTTTATTCTAGCTATCAACTGATCTTTTCAAAAGGAAATGTCAGGCTTCTTTTGAATAAATATATCTGGATCAATTAAATTTATAAAAATTGAAAATACAACACAAGGAGGACAACCTATGAAAAAACTTCTACTTATTATCCTTGCAATGGCCGCCTTTAACGGGTGTGTTTCATTAGAAGAGGGAAATTCTAAAGTAAGTATCCTAGAAAACAAGTTAGTACAAATTCAAAATGAAAATATACGTTCTG
The DNA here is from genome assembly GCF_041583315.1 of Ilyobacter sp. Classification (NCBI taxonomy): domain Bacteria; kingdom Fusobacteriati; phylum Fusobacteriota; class Fusobacteriia; order Fusobacteriales; family Fusobacteriaceae; genus Ilyobacter; species Ilyobacter sp. Next base: position 3,118 of record NZ_JBFHGC010000122.1, read on the forward strand.
AAGAAGAGATCAAAAATTTCAAAAAAAGAATCTCAACATCTAAAAACGATATTTCAGAAATAACCGGAAAGCTCGACACCATCAAGTCTCTTGCAGAAGAGTCAGAAACCATTCACGTTTTCCAGGAAAAAATTTCAAGTAATTTAAAATTTGAAAAAAAATATCCGGGAGAACTTCCTGAGACTTTAAATTATGTCTTTGTAAGAAGTCGACGAATAAACCTGAGAGAAGGTCCTACTACCATAAGTACTATCCTCTCCAATGCAAATTACCTAGACAAACTACCTCTACTCGAAGAGCTCACAAACAAACAAGGTACAAAGTGGTACAAAGTATTAGACAAAAAAGGCAGGGAGGTATACGTACACTCCAGCGTAGTGGAAAAAAGAGTTTTTAGATTTAATACAATGGTAGATAACCTAAACAAACTCGATACTTTTATAAGCAGTGAACTTGAAAAAAAACGTGTAATCGCATCTATCAAGGCTTACGTACCAAACCCTAATAATGTTAATCTGCAAAGAAAAGAAGACAAATACGGAAATACCGTAGATCAAAGTGCTCAGGCATATTCTGAAAACGGAAGACTATTTATTCCAGACAGTACGATAATATCAATGGAAGAAAATTCTGACACTGAAAGTGATATGATAAAAATAAAGGTATCCTATGCATCTGAAAACTCAATCTCTGTGCACAAATCCTTTATAACAAAATCACCTAAAATAAACAGATCACCTGACAAAGCTGTAGTTATCGACACACACAATCAGAACTTCGGAGTTTTCGAAAGAAAAAATGGTGAATGGGTCCTCATATCCTATGTCTACTCAAAAACAGGCTCAGAAAGCCGTCTTGGATTCAAAACTCCCAAGGGATTTTTCATAGTTCCAAATGCAAAAAAAATAATGACATATAACAGTGAAATAGGAGAAAAACAGGGATATGCTCAGTACGCCATCAGATTTTCCGGAGGTGGATACATACATGCTACTCCTTTCAACTATGATGAAGATGAAAAAGCTACCAGAGGATGGAAAGAAGGTACCCTTGGTACTTATGCAGGAACCAGAAAATGTGTCAGAAACAAAGAGGATCATGCTAAATTCTTATTTGACTGGGTTTTAAACGGGAAAATATCAAAAGAAAATTACCAGAGTGTGTATGAAAATGTAGCAGTCATAGTGATGTAAGTAAAAAAGCTGAGGTTTTTTAATCCTCAGCTTTTTTCTATCCAGTGTTCTAAAAGTTCCTTTGCAAGAAGTGTATCCTCTGGCTTCTCTTCTGAAACTTCTATATCCATATCTTTATTTAGATAGGCATAGTTAACAGTGCTGCAGATAGGGCACCTAGAATAAAGCACTTCAGAGTATTTGTATACATAAAGGTTATTTATATCTTCTTTTACCGCTTGAAATTCCCAGTGAGCTTTTTCCAGTTTATTTTTTTTTAAAGCTCTTGGTTTTATTACATCATAGTGCTCTCTGCAGTTGCAGCAAGATATTGTAACTTTCTCATTTTTACCCTTAGATCCTACATCAAAAACTCCCATAAAGCACACCTCCCTCTATACACTCATTCTATACGAGCTTTTTTTTTATATCCTCCTTTGCTAAATCGATAAAATAAATTAAATTTTAGTTGATTTATTGGGACTTACAAGCTAAAATTTATATGTAAACACAAAAGATTAAGGAGGTATACAATTATGAAGAAAATTTTAATGTCGTTAACTGTAGTTCTTGTCTTAGCAGGTTGTACTTCATCCAAAGTAGAAGAAGTGGACCAAAAAATAACAATGCTTGAGAAAAAGGTGGTTGCTGCTGAAAAAACTTCGGCTGGTCTAAGAGATGAAACTATGATCCTTAAAAATGAAACTATGACTTTAGAAAAAAATGTAGATATGCTTAATACAAAAGTAGAAGCTATTAAAGAATCATTATCTCAGTAAGGAGGGAAAATCTATGAAGAAAATTGTACTTACGCTTGCAGCTTTGGCAGTTCTTTCAGGATGTAGTTCTGTAGATGAAGAAACTGCAGCTTTAAACAAGATGGAAAAAAGTCTTAATAAAATAGAAGAAAGCAATGCCGCTACTGGAGCAGCGATAGATCAGTATAAAACAAGAATTATCAATGCAAAAACAAATGTAGCCAATTTGGAAAAAGATATAAATGCAATAGATTCCTTCATAAACCCTGAGAATGTATTTGAGAAAAACGGGATAATTGTAAAGAGAGAAAGAGATCAGCTTACTCTTATTATGCCGACAGACGTAGTCTTCGATTTCAACAAATATGAGGTAAAAGAGGATTTCAAACCTCTTCTTGACACTCTCTATGAAGCTCTTAGCATCTACAAAGGAGTGACAGTAAAAATCGACGGTCACACAGATAATATCGGTTCATATGATTACAACCTTAAACTTTCACAAAAAAGAGCAGAAAGTGCTAAGGAATATCTTGTGTCTAAAGGTATAAATGAAGGAAGAATAATAACTGAAGGTCACAGTTTCTCTAAACCTGCTGCAAGTAATGCAACATCAGAAGGAAGAGATCGTAACAGAAGAATAGAAATCGTTATAAAAAAATAATATTTCACCAAAGGTTTCTATAGCAAAACTATAGAAACCTTTTTTTACTAAGAAATTTTTTTATTCCCTGGACAGGGATTGCTATTTGGAGAGATTACTGAGTTTATTCAAAAGCTTCTGTCACTTTTCCTTGATGAAAAGTAACCAAAAATCAAGCCTTGTCTTGTCCAAGCTAAAATATAATCAATTTTACTAAAAATACAAAACTCGCTGCGCTCAGACATTGTATTTTCTTTACGTAAAATTGATTATATTTCTTCATGCTCGTCCTGCGAAT
>NZ_JBFHGC010000123.1:0-5972 GCF_041583315.1 Ilyobacter sp.
GGAACTGATACTCCTTTAGATATACTAAAAAAGAGATATGCAAGAGGAGAAATTACGAAGGAAGAGTTTGATGAAATAAAAAAAGATCTCCAATAAATCGTTAATGTAACATCTTTTGTTTATTCTCCAAATCTTAATTACTGAATAAACCGACAGTCTCTCTAGAATAAATAAACTGTAACTATGAAACTGGACAGTGTGACTTGTTTCATGGTTACAGTTTAGTATTACATTACCAAAAAAACAAGGCTAAATCAGCCTTGTTTAGGAAAGGACATAAAAGTTATTTTTTATGATAGGTTTTACAATTTACATGATTACCAATAACAGACATATGTACACCCTCAGCAGCACACTCAAAAGATTTGTTGAAGGAACAACTTCCAACTTTACACGAACCGACCCCACCTATTACATCATCAAAACCACCTTTTGAAGGGCTATTCATAAAAGTATCGCATATAGGTTCTGTATCTCCTATATTGATGGCCATTGTATGACATTTTTTATTTTTGTTGTAAATACAATTTTTAGCATCACAATCCAAAATTTTGCACATTTTCATATTACCATTACACCTCCAAGACCTTTCCCAAAAAAGTATACGTTCTAAAAAACTATTTTCCTATATAAAATTTTATTATTACTAACTTTGCTTCAGATAGAGCATTTTCACATACATAAGAAATGATTTTTCTTTTTCGCTCAACTTTCAACCGGTCTATTAGTTTTAGGCTCTTAAACCTATTCAATTCCAAGAAGTTATGGAGTAAATATAGTAATTCTCAAAACCTCTCCATTCCTTTTAATGTATCAAGCGCTAATTCTAACTTAGTTTAAAAAACTATTTTGTTCAGCACCCGATTTTTCTGAAAGATATGTTTTAAGATCCAGAGGTAGAAATAATCCATTAGAATGACCGAGTAAAGAAACCATGCAGTAAGACCATTCATTTATGTTAGAAACATGTGAATAGTTAAACTTCATTCTCTGGATATTTTTAGAAGGAATTTGCTTAGTAGAAAGAGTATCATCAATAGAAAAGAAGAAGGGTTCTTTCTTTTCATCAGAATTAATGGTTAATATATTCATTAAGTGGGCAACTCCTTGAGATGTTTTGGTGTCGTTACCGTAATATTGCCTCAAGAATTGCCTATTTTTAATTTTTTGCACAAGTCGAGTTAATAACATGAATATTCAATAAAAATATTACAATAATAAAATCTACGACCATAAAAATTGAATAGGATTATTCCGTTTATATAGATGACTTCTTATAATATCGGTGATTTTAGAAGGAATCATCTTAAAAAAATTAGAAAATAATGACTTTAATATTGAAGAATACAAAATGTATGCAGGCGACAATTCCAATAACTATGTGGATTTAGAAGATCCATTTCATAATTAGAAAAGGTTATTTTAAAGAGGTTTATTTCTCATGTTTTTTATTTTTTGATTGTTTTGTCAGGAGGAGTGAGTTAACCGCTAGATATAAATTCACCATCAAAAGTACACACTCAACCCTTAGATAAAATGCGGTCAAAGTATCATACAAAACTAGAAATAAAATAATAATATCAATTTAATTTGAAAAATTTAATATTTCTAATTGACAGAATTTAAAAAAAACATTATTATGTATAGATAATACACATTATACACAGATCAAGTGTGTTATAAAAATTGTAATATTTATATTAAAATTTGGGAGGTAATATGAAAAAATTATTAGTTTTATTAATGGGACTGTTTACGGCGTTCACAATTATGGCAAAAGATTATTCGCAGTATCACAATCCTGAGGCATTGGTGAGTCCAGAGAGAGCAAAAGAAATTATAGAGAAAGATAAAAACATAATTGTATTCGACGTAAGAAAAACAGCTGAATATATGCTAGGGCACATTCCTGGGGCTGTTGATATCTGGAGAACGGATATATCTGCAGATGATAATGAGTATCCATTTGGTGGCATGAGAGCTTCTGGTGAAAAAATAAAAAACGTTTTAGGAAATTACGGAGTAGATTCAGAGACACATATTCTTATATATGATGCAAAAGCTGACTATGATGCAGCAAGGCTATGGTGGGTACTGGATATGTACGGACATAAAAAAATATCTCTTATCGATGGCGGAATCGACGGTTGGAAAAAAGCAGGCCTTCCTTTAGAGGTAGGATTTGCCAAAAAGAAAGATAAAAAAGTCTACAGTTTAAATAAAAAAGCTGATTATTCAAAACTTGCTCAATTAGATGATGTAAAAAAAGCTATAAAAAGCAAAAATGTAATAGTTATTGATACAAGAGCAGATGACGAGCATTTGGGTACAACTACTAAAAAGGGTGCTTTTAGACCAGGAAGAATTCCAAGTAAAACATTTATACCATGGGAAACGGCTGTTCATGATGAAGGAGACAAAACATTTAGAAGTGTAAAGGAACTTAAAGATATCTACGGAAAGCAAGGAGTGACTCAAGATGCGACAATAATAGCGTACTGCCAGTCGGGAGTTAGATCTGCACATACAACGTTTGTACTTACACAGCTTCTAGGATATAAAAATGTAAGAAATTACGATGGTTCTTGGATAGAGTGGTCGTACCATAAAGAACTTCCTGCTGATAAGGGGTAAATAAAATTTAAGTTTTTCTGAAATCAAATATAGTATATTCCTAGATGAATAAAGGGAATCCTTGTGGGGTTCCTTTATTTAGGGAATAGTTTTTAGTTCTATTAGGGGAAATCTATACAATTTACAAAATTATATTTAGAGACTGACTGGTATAGAATTCGGGCAGTATTAAATGAATATCTAAAATATTTTGGTTTTAAAATACAAAGGAAGGGTTATTATGAATGCAAAAACTGCTATAAAAATGCACCAATATTTAGGGTTCTCTAAAATTTTTAATACTGCAAATCCTGCTCCCGAGGGAAATAAAAACAAATATGTTTTTTTCCCGGGATGTTCTTTACCATCTTACAATCCTAAGGCTGTGGGTAAAATCCTGGATCATTTACAGGATAGATTGGGAATGGAAGTTGGCTCTATGCTGAAATGTTGCGGGAAGCCAACTCTTAGAATGGAATCAGGATCTAAGATTAAATGCTGTGGGAAACAAACCCAAAATATAAAGAGTGGGGATAAATTTATAGATAGATTTTCTCAAGTGGAAAAAGAACTTGATAATATAGGAGCAGAAACTATAATTGTAACATGTCAGTCATGTCTGGAAATATTTGAGCGTTATGGAAATAAAAAAGTTATATCATTATGGGAACTACTTCCTGAGATTGGTCTTCCTGATGATAAAGTTGGGGTTGGAGATGGGAGTGATGTAATATTCAATATACATGACCCTTGTTCTGGCAGAGATAAAGAAAATGTCCATGAAGGAATAAGATGGATAATAAAAGAGCTTGGCTATAGTATAGAAGAGTTAAAAAATTCAAGAGAAAAAACAATTTGTTGTGGTCTTTCTGGACTTCCAGTGCATGGAGATTATGACATATCTAAAAAAATTATGAAAAAAAGAGCAGAAGAATCTACAACTGGCCACATGATATCTTATTGTGCTGCCTGTCGAGAATCTATGGAAACAGGTGGAGTGGATTCATTACATATTCTGGACCTTGTTTTTGGTGATACTTACAAAAAAGAAAAGGTAGGGAGTAGAAATATTGGGGTATTAAAACAGTGGGATAACAGATTTAAATCTAAAATGGAGTTTGATAAGAGAAAGTAAATTGATGTAAATAGGGTCTACCCCAAAGGTTGTATAAATCTTCAGATTGATGTGAAATCACACCACATTTTTCTGAAGATTTTGTATGAAAAAAAATAAAAGAGTCAGAAAACATATTTTATGAAGAAGCCTATAGATTAATAAAAGTTGCAATAGTCAGAAGGAGTGACCAAAATGAGTGATTTATTATTTTATTTATATATTTTAGGAATATTTTTAGTGGGTGTAGGATCTTATAAAAAGATTAGAGGAACTAAAGATTTCTATGTTGCAGGAGGCAATGCAGGTGTTATACCACTTACAGGAAGTTTACTAGCAACTATACTAGGAAGCTCAGCTATTATAGGAAGTGTCAATTTTTCTACCAAAAATGGATGGGCAGGTTCATGGTTTATGATTTGTGCTGCTCTAGGTTTAGGGGCATTATATTTTCTTTTAGAAAGATTAAAAACATTTAAAGGGTATAATCTACCCGAGCTACTAGGTTGTTTTTATGGACCGGAAGTTAATAAGATTGCTTCATTTGTTATTCCCATTGCATGGACAGGGATAGTGGCATCTCAAATAATGGGTGCAGCAATGATTATATCCAAGATGACAAGTATTACGTATAGCAGTGGTATTTGGTTAAGTGGTTTAGTTTTTATTGCGTATACCTGTTTGGGAGGACAACTTTCTATAATAAAAACAGATTTCATACAATTTTTATTTATAATTTTTGGTTTACTTTTATGTTTTATCTATACAGAATTCAACTACGACCATAGTAATGCCTTACCTTTAATAAGTGATAAATTTGGATATAAGGAACTGGTTGTAATGTTACTAACATACTCAACGACCTTTTTTGTTGGACCGGATATTTATTCTAGAATATTTTGTGCAAAGGATCTAAAAACAGCAAAAAAAGCGATAATTTTATCAATTATAATTTTATTGCCACTGTCATATATACTCTCTTCCTTGGGAATACATGCTTCTGCTCTTATTGGAGACAGGTCTGTAGATTCATCATTGATTTTCTTGATAGAAGAAATTTTACCAAAATCGATGGCAATTCTCATGTATTTTTGCCTTTTATCTGCAGTAATGTCATCAGCAGATACAACCTTATTAACAGCTTCATCTATGTTGACACAAATATTTATTGGAGATTTAAAAGATAAGAGAAGCATTGGTATTACAAGGTCATTTATTATTTTTTTAGGAATTATTTCAATATTTATAGCTCTTAAGATGCAGCTAATTCTAGCCTCAATATTTTTAGCTTTATCGATATATTCTGGAGCATTTATTATACCAACCTTTTTAGGCATATTAGGGTACAGAGCTTCTAAAAAGTATGTTATTTTAGCTATATTTACAGGTGGTGGGGTGGCTTTATTTGGGAAAATATATGGAGGACAAACTGGAAATATCTATATCATATTTGCATTTGTTTTAAATGCTTTTATCATAGGGATTCCTTATATTTCTAAGAAAGTAAGGTATAAGCTTGTAAAAAATTCAAATATTTAGGCCTCCAGACGGAGGTTTTTTTAATCTTTATTGGAATGGCAACACTTTCTTAAACAACTTTTTTATCTCTTAAGATACCTGGCCTTGTAGGCGATAGTACACCATCTATTAGGGTGGCCATCGATGGAAGTATACCGTTATTTATAGTTGAAGATCCAAAGAGTATTGAAGATGATATCCTGGTCCACAACTCCAACCCATTTAACACTATCACCAACAGAAACAAATTTTTTCATAGTCGATCTCCTTTTTGCAGTATATCAAGTTAAATCAATAATAGATCCAATACCCATTTTAAACCTAACCTTGCAATATAACAGTAGCTTATGTTACTTGACATATTTTAATTTTAATTTCTCCTAAAAAAAACCTGCAAACAAACATCCTAAGTTGTTTTGTTTACAGGTTTGGTTTTTTTTAATTATTAAGCATTATTTCTTTTTAACTATTCAACTCTTTCGAAATCTTCTTTAGTTCCGCCACATATAGGACATACCCAGTCTACTGGTAAATCTTTATATTCAACCCCAGCTTCAACCTTGCCATCTGGATCTCCTACTACAGGGTTATAGATATAACCACAAGTTATACATCTCCATTTTTCCATAACTACTCCCCCTATAAAAGTTTCTTTTTAAATTAGGATATTAGATTAATCGTTAATTCTTTATTCTATTCCAAAAATTTTCATATCTTCTTCTACTGA
>NZ_JBFHGC010000124.1:0-5972 GCF_041583315.1 Ilyobacter sp.
ACTGCTCTTTTTAACGACCTGTTAAAAAGTCAGTCTGACTTTTTTTATTTCAGTTTTTTATAACTTCTATTTTATATAGAAATCCAACATTTTAAATAAAAATTATAATTCAGAAAAGATTATTAACTGCCTAAAAATAAAATTCATAAAAAAAGAGCTTCCAAGGAATAATGATTCAAACAATCCCATGAGAAACTCCTATTAAAAATTCAATATAAATATTTTCTATACCCTAAAAATAAGTCTTATAAATTTACTTTTTCAATCCAACCCGCTGGAGCTTCTATATCTCCGTTTTGTATTCCAATGAGAGTTGAGTATAATTTTTTTGTAACCTCTCCCACTTCAGTTTCGCTGTGGAAAACATATTTTTTACCCTTGTGGTTTATTGCTCCTATTGGAGATATTACCGCTGCAGTTCCGCAGGCCCCGGCCTCTATAAACTCGTCGATACTGTCTATAGGTACATCTCTTTCCTCTACTTTCATTCCGAGATAGTTTTCGGCGATATGAAGCAACGATCTTCTTGTTATACTCTGCAAAATTGATGGTGATTTAGGTGTCACAAAAGTATTATCTCTGGTTATTCCAAAGAAATTTGCTGCTCCCACCTCTTCAATCTTTGTATGTGTAGCAGGATCTAAATAAATACAGTCAGCATATCCCTGTTTTACAGCCTCTTCGTGCGGCATGAGACTTCCTGCATAGTTACCTCCCACTTTTACAGAACCTGTCCCCATAGGAGCCGCCCTGTCATATTCTGAAGTTATGAAATTAACCGGACTCATTCCGCCTTTAAAGTAAGGTCCCACAGGAATGACAAAAATTCCGAATATATACTCTCTGGCAGGTGAAACCCCTATATTATCACCGACACCTATAACGTAAGGTCTTATGTATAGCGTAGCCCCGCTTCCGTAAGGAGGAACAAATCTTTCATTTGCCTTTACCACTCTCTTACAGGCATCTATAAAAAATTCTTCCGGTACTGCAGGCATGAGTATTCTCTCACAACTTTTATTCATTCTTTTTGAGTTTTCATCAGGTCTAAACATGCATATTTCCCCGTTTTTATGCCTGTAGGCCTTTAATCCCTCGAAACATTGCTGCCCATAGTGAAGACACGTAGAAGCCTGACTTATGGTGATTTTGTCGTCTGTCCCTATGGTTCCTTCGTCCCATTTTCCGTCTCTGTAATATGAGATGAAATTATAGTCTGCTTTTATGTAGCTAAACCCCAGCTCTTTCCAGTTAATCTCTTTATTCATTGAAATCCCCCCTTGTTTAATTTGACAAATTAGATATAAATTATCCTATTATATGCTTCTTTGTCAAATGAATCAATTAATTTTTTCTCCAATAAAAAAAGATAACTGCTATAATCTCTAATATATATTTGGATGAAAAAATAAAATAAACATAAGATTCAGATTATTTAGACATTTATTAAAATAATAAGGGGGCATTAAAATGAGTATCTTAGCACAAGTTATTTCAGATGTAAAAAAAAGAGACCCGCATGAACCGGAATTTCACCAGGCTGTAGAAGAGGTTTTTGAATCGTTAGAACCAGTTGCAAAGTTACATCCCGAGTGGGTTGATGCCGGTATATTCAATAGAATAGTGGAGCCTGAAAGACAGATCATATTCAGGGTGCCATGGGTAGATGATAAGGGAAAAGTACAGGTAAACAGGGGTATGAGAGTCCAGTTTAACAGTGCCATCGGTCCTTATAAGGGCGGCCTCAGATTTCACCCGTCTGTATACCCGGGAATCATAAAATTTTTAGGTTTTGAGCAGATTTTCAAAAACTCTTTAACAGGACTTCCAATGGGAGGAGGAAAGGGAGGCTCTGATTTCGATCCTAAAGGAAAATCCGACGGAGAGGTAATGAGGTTCTGTCAGAGCTTCATGCTAGAGCTAGCAAGGCATATAGGAGCTGATACAGACGTCCCTGCTGGAGATATAGGGGTCGGGAAAAGAGAGATCGGTTATTTGTTCGGAATGTATAAAAAAATAAAAAATGAATTTACAGGAGTTCTTACTGGAAAGGGACTTCCCTACGGGGGAAGCCTCGTGAGAACCCAGGCCACGGGATACGGACTGTGCTACTTCATGGAAGAAGCCATGAACACCTTGAAAAATAAATCATTTAAAGATTCCACCGTAGTTGTATCAGGGTCTGGAAATGTAGCCATCTATGCTGCAGAAAAGGCATCCCAGTTAGGCGGTAAGGTTGTGGCCATGAGTGATTCCAAGGGGTGTATTTATGACTCTGAAGGAATCGATTTAGAGACCATAAAAATAATAAAAGAGGTAGAAAAAAAGAGAATACAGGAGTATCTGAAATATCGTCCAAAGGCGGTCTATACAGAAGGAAGCTCAGAAATATGGAACATAAAATGCGATATTGCTCTTCCTTGTGCCACTCAGAATGAATTAGATGAAAATGCTGCTAAAACTCTCGTTAAAAACGGTTGTTTTGCAGTTGGAGAGGGGGCAAATATGCCTTGCAACCCTAAAGCAGTTCATCTTTTCTTGAAAAAGGGTCTTGTCTTTGCACCTGGAAAAGCTTCCAATGCAGGTGGGGTTGCTACTTCAGGTCTTGAGATGAGCCAGAACAGTATGAGGTATTCATGGACTTTTGAAGAGGTGGATTCAAAATTAAAAGAAATAATGAAAGAGATTTTTAGAAATACAAACGAAACTGCAAAAAAATACGGTTTTGAAAACAATCTAGTGGCAGGTGCAAATATTGCCGGCTTTGTTAAAGTAGCTAGTGCCATGTATTCTCAGGGTTTATAAAAACAGTAAAGAGTTTCTCAATTAAAAAAAACTCCCAATTGGGAGTTTTTTTTAATATGCTTCAAGTTTTTCTCTGAGATCATCTTTATGCATGAAACCTGTCAGTTGATCTATTTTATCGCCATCTCTAAATATCAACATTGCCGGTATACTCCTAATCCCATATTCAGATGCAACCATCGGATATTCATCAACGTTTATCTTACATATTTTGGCCTCAACTTCCTCTGAGAGCTCATCAAAAAACGGTTCCATCATCTCACAGGGACCACACCACGGTGCCCAAAAGTCTACCAATACTACTCCATCTCCTTTAAGTACCTCTTTTTTAAAGGAGGCTTCATCTAGTTCTATAGCCTTACGCATCATTTATCTCCCCCTACTTAAATTTACATATTAAAAAACTCCCCTAGGGGAGCTTTTTAATATGCTTCTAATTTTTCCTTAAGAGCAGGCTTTTGAATAAGACCCACTAATTGATCTACTTTTTCTCCGTCTTTAAATACTATCATCGTAGGTATACTTCTGATTCCGTATTCAGCTGCAAGACCAGAATATTCATCAACATTTACCTTACATATATTCACTGTCACTTCTTCTGAAAGTTCATCTAAAATAGGCCCCAGCATTTTACAAGGTCCACACCAAGATGCCCAGAAATCAACTAATACGACTCCTTTTCCTTCAAGTACTTCTGTTTTAAATGTAGCTTCGTCTAACTGGATAACTTTACTCATTGTTATTCCTCCTATCAATCAAATTACTACTTTGAAAACATTATATTCTCATAATGTATCATGTTGGTAAAACTTTTGTCAATCAATTCTGTAATTTGTAATTCCTCTTAAGATTATAGGATATTTAAGTTGTTTTTCCTCTAAAAAACTTTGAAATATCAAGTTAATTATTGAATTTATTTTTAAGTTCCTGTATAATCTTTATTAAAAAGATAAATAATTATTTAGTGTAGGTGGTAATATGCAGTTTCAAAGATTAGAACTTTTAATAGGAAAAGAAAATATCGAAAAATTAAAAAATTCTCACGTCATCATTTTTGGTCTAGGTGGGGTAGGAGGATTTACAGTGGAGGCTCTTGTGAGAGCAGGTATAGGGGAGATCTCTGTGGTCGATTTTGATTCTGTAGACATCACAAACCTGAACCGTCAGATTATCGCTACCCATGAAAGTATAGGAAGAAAAAAAGTAGACCTGATAAAAGAAAGAGCTCTTTCAATAAATCCTGATGTCAAAATTAATTCATATATAGAAAAATTCTCTAAAGAGACAGCGGCTTTATTTTTCCATGATAAAAACTATGACTATGCCGTAGATGCCATCGACTTGGTGTCCTGTAAACTCGATCTTATAGAGGAATGCAAGAAAAAAAATATACCTGTGGTATCTTCCATGGGTACCGGAAACAAACTGAATCCTACAATGCTGGAGGTTGCTGATATTTCCAAAACCTCTGTGTGTCCTCTTGCCAAGGTAATGAGAAAAGAACTGAAAAAAAGACGTATAAACAAAGTAAAGGTGATCTTCTCAAAAGAGGTTCCTCAAAAGCCTCTAAACATTGAAAACACAAGAGAAAAAAAGGTCAACCTAGGCAGTGTCTCTTTCGTCCCTTCTGTGGCCGGACTCATAATAGCCTCTGAAGTTACAAAGGATCTTTGCGGTATTTAAACCACATAAAAAGGAGGAATTTCATGAAAAAAATAGGTTTATATTACGGATCCACTTCTGGAAAAACTGTAGGTGTGGTAGATGAAATAGAATTTAACTTAGGTGAACTTGTAGATGTACATAACGTAACCGACGGGATCTCAGAGCTTTCTGCTTATGAAAACCTTATCCTGGCTGTTCCCTCTTACGGAGTGGGAGAGCTTCAGGAAGACTGGGTTAAAGTATTTGAAGAATTTAAATCCATTGATTTTAAAGAAAAAAAAGTAGCCCTTGTAGGAATTGGAAACCAGACTACATTCGGAGAAACCTTTGTAGGTGCAATAAAAATACTTTATGATACAGTTATCAAAAACGGCGGTAAAATAATAGGCCTTACTTCCACAGATGGGTATTTCTTTAAAGAGTGTGAAGCCCTGGTAGATGGAAAATTTATGGGACTGGTTTTAGACGAAGAAAATCAGGATGACCTTACACCGGACAGGATCTATGACTGGCTAGAAGAGATAAAACCATTATTTAATTAGGGAGCTGATGCTCTCTTTTTTATTTCTTTTCAAAACAAGACGTATAACCTCCCTCTGAAGCCCTTGTTCCCATTAAAATCTAATGTATTTAAAACTTTTGAAATATAGTCACAGGATAATTAAAAAAATAGTGGTAAAGTTAAATATTGGTATAAAAAAATTGGAAAAATTCAATCTGACTCCAGATTTTTTAATCATTTCATGAATAATTATATTTTTCAGCTTTTTTTCTTAAAAACGAAAATAAAATTCTTTGATATATTACATTGAAATTTTGACAAAGGGGACTCTTTAAGATAATATCTATTTAATATACAAACCTTTGATTGGCGGTGGCTATGGAAAGATACGACAGAGTATTTGAACCCTTGAGTAACTTTGAACTCAAGGGCGTTACAGATAAAAACATAGAAAAACTAAAAAGTCTGGGAATAGTTACCCTACACGACCTGTTTTACTACTTCCCCAGAAACTATGAAGACAGAACCAATTTAAAAAATATAAACCAGCTGAAAGAAGATGAGTACGCTGTTATAAAAGGTAAACTCTTCGGTATTGAAACCATGAGAACCAGGACCAGAAAAACCATGATAAAGGCCAAGGTTTCCGACGGAACAGGCTTTCTAGAAGTTGTGTGGTTTCAGATGCCCTACCTCAAAAAATCCCTCAAAATGGGTGATGAATATATCTTTATCGGAAATGTGAAAAAAGGCTACAATTTTCAGATGGTGAATCCTGAATACAGAAAATATGACGAAAACCAGGGGTTCAGCAAAGAAATTCTTCCAATATACAGTTCCAACAGGGATTTTAATCAAAGATCCCTTAGAAAAATAGTACAGACGGCTCTTGACTCTCACACCGGCCTGTTCGGAGAAAACATTCCAAAGGATATTATGGAGGAATATAATATAATAGACAGAAAAACTGCCCTGAGGGAGATACATTTTTCAAAAAATC
>NZ_JBFHGC010000125.1:0-5970 GCF_041583315.1 Ilyobacter sp.
AACCTCTGTGAGATACTATCCCGTTTTCATGTATTAACATAGCCTGTAAAATCCCGTGTGATTTGTTCATTTTTTTTAATGTCATAATAATTACCTCCCTGAAATAAGTAGTAGTAAAATAAAATTTCTATTTAGTGCTTTGTCTCAGCACTTCAATTTTTTATTAACGATACTGTTTTTAATATGAACCTCACCAAAGCTCATTCATGTTGTATATCTATACAAAGATTATACATTAATCTCGTAGATAAGTCAACATAAATATTTATTGAGTATAGTTGTTTGGATCTTAACATTTATTCTGTAAATGTTAGAAGAGATTCTTGAATCTAGCTGCATATTGTGTAAAGCTTTATTTATAAGAGTTTTAGCTAGAAATAAGTTGTCATGGATAAAAAAAACAATATTAGCCCTAGGGGAATTTTGAGGGGAATCATAAAAATAATAAATGATTTTCTGATTTTTTTAAGAATTTAAAAATTAGATTTATAGTATCAGGAATTTTACTGAGAGTGAAAAAAATAAAAAAGTAAACAAATTAAAGGTGGTTTAAGAGGAGAGCGGTTGATTTTAAAAGTGTAGATATAAAAAAAAGCGGTGTATCTGATATGATACCCCACCATTAAATTAAAGAAAGTAAATTTTTTACCCGCTGATCTTATTAATTTTGTTTAAAATAAGCTCAATCTTATCGTCATATTCATTTTCAATTAATTCTATTTTTCTCTGCTTTTCATCCTGGAGCTGTTCTATCTGGCTGTTATAGACCCTTATTTTAGAAAGTTTTCTCTTTTCGAGTAGTTTAGATGCCAAGAAGAAAAGAAAAATAGAAGTCAGGAGAATAACGATGTATTGAATAAAACGTCTTTTGAGTCCGATTCTATTAAACTTTATAGTCTTTTCCATATATCCACCTCTTATTTTTTGTATATTATACTATGTAAACCCAAGTAATACAATATTTAATTGTACAGTTTAAGGACAAATAAGTTTTGATTTTTATTTTTAAAGGTGTTATAATGGTGGGAACGATTGTGGTCATAGAAAGGGCGTAAGTAGTAAGAAGCGAAGATTCCTAAGGGGGAACTTTACTCCTTATTATTTGCTGTTCTATTTGACCTCATATTGATAATTCATTAGGAGGAATGCGTATGTTTGAAGAAAAAAAATTAGAAATGGAAATTGGTGGGAGAACGCTCAAGTTTTCCACTGGAAAAATAGCTAGACAATCTTGCGGAGCAGTAATGATCCAATATGGAGATACTATACTTTTAAGTACAGTAAACAGAAGCAGAGAAGGAAGAAAAGGAGCAGACTTTTTCCCTCTAACTGTAGATTTCTTAGAAAAATACTATGCAGTAGGAAAATTCCCAGGAGGATTCCACAAAAGAGAGTCGAGACCATCTACTGATGCCACTCTGACTGCAAGACTGATAGATAGACCTATAAGACCAATGTTTCCAGACGGTTTTAACTATGATGTCCATATTGTAAACACAGTGTTTTCATACGATGGAGACAATACACCTGACTACCTGGGAATAATAGGGTCATCAGCAGCACTTATGCTGTCTGATATTCCGTTTTTAGGACCTGTAGCTGGAGTTGTAGTTGCTATGAAGGGAGAGGAGTTCATACTTAACCCTACACCAAAAGAGTTGGCAGAGAGCCCGCTTAACCTTTCTGTAGCAGGAACTAAGGATGCTGTAAACATGGTTGAGGCAGGAGCTGCTGAAATGTCAGAAGAGGTAATGCTTAAGGCAATTCTTTTTGCTCATGAAAATATAAAGAAAATATGTGAACTTCAAGAGGAGTTTGCAAAATTAGCAGGAAAAGAAAAGTTTGAATTTGTAAAACCTGGAGTTGACCAAACAGTTAAAAGTTTTATAGATGAAAACGGCGGAGAGAAATTAAAGAATGCCGTTCTTGAAATAGGTAAACAAGCTAGAGAAGATGCTGTTAACGACCTTGAAGACGAGCTTCTAGCGAGTTTCACTGAAAAATATATTCAGGAAAACAACCTTGAAGAGCTTCCTGCAGAAATAGAAGCAGAATTCAAAAGCTACTATCATGACCTTATGAAAAAGTTCGTAAGAGAAGCCATCGTTTACAATAAGCACAGGGTAGACGGAAGAAAAACTGATGAAATAAGAGACCTTTATGCTGAGATAGGAATACTGCCTCTACCTCACGGTTCGGCAATGTTTACAAGAGGAGAGACACAGGCGATAGTTACAACAACTCTTGGAACAAAGCATGACGAGCAACTTGTAGACGGACTGAATGAAGTGTTCTACAAAAAGTTCTATCTTCACTATAACTTCCCTCCTTACTCAGTAGGAGAAGCTAGATTCATGAGAGCACCTGGAAGAAGAGAATTAGGACACGGAGCCCTTGCAGAGAGAGCCCTAAGCTATGTAATGCCTTCAACAGATGACTTCCCTTACACAGTAAGAGTAGTTTCTGAGATAACTGAATCAAATGGTTCCTCATCACAAGCCTCTATATGCGGAGGATCACTAGCACTTATGGCAGCAGGTGTCCCTGTGAAGAGTCACGTTGCCGGTATCGCTATGGGTCTTGTAAAAGAAGGAGATGACTATGCTGTCCTTACTGATATAATGGGATTAGAAGATCATCTTGGAGATATGGACTTTAAAGTGGCAGGAACTGAAGCAGGAATAACTGCACTTCAAATGGATATAAAGATCACAGGAATAGATGAAAACGTAATGAGAATAGCACTTAAGCAGGCTCTAGATGCAAGATTACAGATCATCGGAGTAATGAAAAGTGCAATAGAAGTACCAGCTGAGCTAGCACCAAGTGCCCCTAGAATCTATCAGATGATGGTACCTACTGACAAGATAGCTGCTCTAATAGGACCAGGCGGGAAAAACATCAAGGCGATAATAGAAGAAACAGGAGCTACTATCGATATAGAGGATGACGGAAAAGTGTCTATCTTCTCAAGTGACGGAGAAATTCTCAAAAAGACAATAGAACTTGTCAACAACCATGTAAAGGATATTGAAGTAGGAGAGATTTACCAAGGTAAAGTTGTGAAAGTGGCTAAATTCGGAGCTTTCATGCAAATGCTTCCAGGTAAAGAAGGACTTCTTCATGTTTCTGAAATCGCTCATGAGAGAGTGGCAAATGTAGAGGATGTACTTTCTGTAGGAGATATCTTAGAAGTAAAAGTTATCGCCAACGAAAATGGAAAAGTAAGCCTTAGTAGAAAACAGCTTATTGCCAAACCTGTAAAAGAGGAAGTTAAGAAAACTTCAGAAGAAACTAAGTAATAATTATTTATCTTAAAGATATATTATTAAGTAAAAGAACACAGTTAGTTCTGTGTTCTTTTTATTGTTTTAAAAGTACAGTATTTTATAGGTTTTATTAGATGGTCAAATGTGTTATAATTGACTATGAAAAATATTAGAAGGAGTATTAAATGAAATTAGCATTAATAAGTTTAGGTTGTAGCAAAAACCTGGTTGACAGTGAAAACCTTATCGGGATAATGGTCAATAAAAAAGGATTTGAGATAACAAATAATATAGAAGATGCAGATGTAGCTCTTATAAATACATGCGGATTTATAGGAGATGCAAAAGAGGAGTCTATACAGACAATACTTGAGATAGCAGAGCACAAGAGAGAGGGAAACCTAAAAAAGATAATAGTAGCAGGTTGTCTTGCCCAAAGATATGCAGAAGAGATAATAAATGAGATGCCAGAAGTGGATGCAGTCATAGGGACAGGGGAGATAGACAAGATAGAAGAGGTCGTAGATGAGGTACTGGCCGGAAGAAAGATAATAAAAAGTGAAAGTCTGGAATTCCTTGCAAATGCAAATACAGAAAGGATACTGACTACACATCCTCACACGGCTTATCTGAAAATAGCTGAAGGATGCAACAGAAGATGTACATACTGCATCATACCTAAGCTGAGAGGAGACTTGAGAAGCAGAAGTATAGAGGATATAGTAGAAGAAGCAGAAAGACTGGCTGCCGGAGGAGTAAGAGAGATAAACCTTTTGGCACAGGAAACAACAGAATACGGTATCGATCTCTATAAAAAGAAAGCTCTCCCAGATGTTTTGAAGGCTCTTTCCAAGGTAGAAGGAATAGAGTGGATAAGAACATATTATATGTTCCCGAATTCTATAACTGATGAGCTTATTCAAACTATGAAAGAAGAGGAAAAGGTATGCAATTATTTTGATGTACCAATACAGCATGTGGCTGACAATGTACTTCAGAATATGGGGCGTGCCAGAACAGGGCAGCAGATAAAAGATCTGGTATATAAAATAAGAAGAGAAATCCCTGAAGCTACCATAAGAACCACTGTAATTGTTGGGTTTCCAGGTGAGACAGAAGAAGAATTTATCCAGCTGAAAGAATTTGTTGAAGAATTTAAATTTGACTATGTGGGAGTATTCAAGTATTCTAGAGAAGAGGACACAGTTGCCCATGAAATGGCTGAACAGATAGATGAGGATGTAAAGCACAGAAGATGGGTGGAACTTACGAATCTTCAGTCTGAAATAGCTGAAATGAAAAATAAAGCTCTTATAGGTGAAACTATAGAGGTAATGATAGATGCGGTGTCTTCAGAAAGCGAGTATATGCTTGAGGGAAGAACCAGAGGACAGGCTCTAGAAATAGACGGGAAAATTTTGACAAATGACGGTACAGCAAAACAGGGAGAGATAGTAAAGGTTAAAATTGAGCAAAATTTTGACTATGATCTTCTTGGAGCCATTGTAGAAAATGAAAAATTTGTAAAATAGATTATCTTTTGGTTTGGGTTCGTTGTGTTTTTCACTGTAATTTGTTTTTAATTTTACAAACTTCTAATGAATCCTGTATGAGTTTATAAACGATTGATAAATTTTGGAAAGTCAAACATAATTTAATGGAGGATAACATGATGAATCTGCCTAATCAACTAACTTTGCTCAGAATAATTTTAGCAATTCCATTCATATTCTTTTTGGGGAATGCAGAAACCGGAGGTTTAGTTTACAGAGTTATTGCACTGGTAATATTTTCAGTTGCATCAATAACTGATTTTTTTGACGGCTATATAGCCAGAAAAAGAAATCTCATAACTGACTTTGGAAAACTAATGGATCCACTGGCAGACAAAATTCTCGTTATATCTGCCCTTGTAATTTTTGTAGATATAAAATATATCCCTGCTTGGATGTCAATAGTAGTAATCGCCAGAGAGTTTCTCATAAGTGGGATAAGAACACTGGCAGCAGCTAAGGGCGAGGTAATCCCTGCAGCTAAACTGGGGAAATATAAAACTACATCTCAGATGATAGTAATAATCATCATAATAATATTCGGGAAAAATCAATATAACTTTTACCTGATGCTTATACCTGTAATACTGACTATATGGTCAGGTTGGGAATACACAGCAAAAGCAAAACACTATTTTATGAATGTAAAATAAAAGAAAGGGGATTAATCAATGTTTTCGATTTTTAAAATAATAGATCTGGCAATAAGAGCTTTGAAAATGCTGATTTTAATAAGAATTGTAATATCTTGGGTAGCTCCATACAGCAGAAATGAATTTACTCATCTCGTACATGAGGTTACAGAACCGATACTCAAACCTTTTAGAATGCTGATACCTTTAGGAACTATGAGGATGGACCTCTCTCCTGTACTGGCGTATTTCGCCCTCAATCTTATTAGAAGTCTTGCATATAGTCTATTGTTACGTTAGGAGAAGCTTATTGCTTCTTCTTTTTTTTTATTCTCAGAATATACGCAGGCTTTAAGAAATTACTTTTGAAATGTCAGTGAATAGAAAATATATGTAATTTGACATGTATTGAACACAGAGCTGTCACAGAATTAAAGTAAGATACTCCTACAGACAAATATATTTCAGGAGGAACTATAAAAATGAAAAAAATAATCGGAATCTTAGCAATAATAA
>NZ_JBFHGC010000126.1:0-5928 GCF_041583315.1 Ilyobacter sp.
AATAACTATAAGAAAAAAATATCCGGTCCCATTATTGATAGGATGGATCTCTATGTTGAAGTTAAAAAACTGAAAACAAAGGAACTTTTGAACTACGGAGAGGGAGAATCCTCGGAAACCATAAGAAAGAGGGTGGAGACTGCCCGTGAAAGACAGGGGAAAAGAATGGAAGAGGGGAAACTTAACTCGAATATGACACAAAAAGATATAAAAAAATATTGTAAGCTTGACAGTGAGAGTTTAAAAATTTTGAAAGGTGCCATTGAAAGTCTGGGTCTCTCTGCCAGAAGTTATGATAAAACTCTGAAAGTGGCCCGAACAATAGCTGATCTGGAAAACAGGGATGCCATAAATAAGGGGGATGTTTTAGAAGCCCTTTCCTACCGTAAAAAGTAAGTCTTTCTTGAAAAAGTGATTTTAGAATAATTAATTTGACCTGACAAATGAATTTTAGGTAATTATTATAAAATTATATTAAAGTTTTATAAATTGAGATACTTAATTATATAATCTAAGTTTAAAAATAGAATTTATGACTAGCCTGAGGTATACTTAATATTATTTTGATATAAAAATTAGAAAAAGGAGATGAATTTTAATGTTTAATAAACATTTTTTAGCAGGCGTAATTTTAACTGTTTTGACGGGATGCTCATCAGTTCAGGGGGTTGTGAGAGATAAAGAAACATCCACTACAATATCAGCCGCAACGGTAACAGTAGTACGTACTTCAAACTCTACTTTAACTGATGCTGTTGGTCACTATAATTTATCTGGGTTGTTTATTCCTGGAGATACTTTGATGATTAATGCCCCCAGCTATAATATTTATACTGGAACTTTAAAAAATGCAACAAGAGAGTTCATAGATGTGGATTTAGTTCCTAAAAAATAAAATAAAATAAAAAATGGCAGTGAATTCACTGCCATTTTAATTTTTACAGAGAAACTACATTGGTAATTTGTGCAGAATTATTGTAAAGAGAACCATTCCGAAAAGTGCAAACGGATATGTGGCTCCATACCCTGCAGCAGGGTCGTCATTACCAACTGCATCGATTGCTACTCCAAGTCCAGGAGTCGAAGTCATACCACCGCATATGGCTCCTGAAAGCATAATCCAGTTGATTCCCATGAAATACTTTCCTACAATAAATCCTATAGTCATAGCTACAGTTCCTACAGCTAGAGATACAAAGGCTAAGAACAGTCCAGATCCAGTAAGGGAATCTATAACTGCAAAACCATATCTCAGTCCTACAATAGCTAGGAAAAGAGCCAGTCCTACTTCTCTTAATGCCGCAAGAATCTTTTTATCCATTCTGAAGTGTAACATACCGATCTTTCCGATATAACCGAATATAAGAGCGGCGATAAGTACTCCTCCTGTAGACCCAAGACTGAAATATCCCAAAGGTCCTAAGAAGATGCTAATCTTACCTATAAAATAACCGAATGCACAAGAGAATATAAATGCAGTAAGATCAAAGGATACAGTTTTTATCTCTTTTACTCCGCCAACAGCTTCAGCAGCTGCCATCTCTTCGTTAAACTTTTTATATTCTTCGTCAATATTTAATCTGAAAATAACAGGGAAAAATCTCATGGCGATAATAACTATGATTACTCCAAACGGGTAACCTATAGCATGTCCTACTCCAACCCCGGCTTCTGCTTTAACTAAGAACTTGTCTATTTGCCCAGGCGTCAGAGAAGTGGTGTTTTCAACTGTAGTTCCCTCTTCCCCTAGAATATTTATAATTCTCTCTTTGTCATGGTCGGTTAGGGTGCTGTAAGAACCTGCCCATCCTCTAGCATGATCTCTGGCAGTCTCAATGGCAGCAGCAAGACCAGGAGAGCTAGTAAGTGCTCCTGTATAAACTCCTGAAACTTCATATGGGTTTGCACTTTTACTCATAAGAGTAAGTCCGTATGTTGTAGCAGCTCCAAGGGCAGTTATAACAAATCCCAGTATTATAAATTTTGCACCATATTTTTTTATGATAATTCCTATCTTATCAGCTGCAAGAAGTCCTACCGCTGCAACGAAAAGAATCAGGAAAAGTGAAAAGAACATACTGTCTACGACAGATATCTTTAAAAGTTTTTCGGCATCTTTTACGTGCTTTGTGGCTTCACCGGCAGCAACAATATCTCCGGCCATTTTTTTTACGGCCCATCCCATCCCAAGACCTGTAAAAAGCGTACCTGAAGTCCCGATTTTTAGAAGTTTTCCAAGTATCAAACCTGTAACAACTGCAACAAACATTAAAACAAACTGATCCATCATAAAAGCAATTAAATCAAATTTCATTACATTCCTCCCTCAACTTTTACTTCATCTTAAAAACTTTTGCAATAATTTTGTCAACTGACAAAAGACTGCCATCGACTAGCTACAATTTAAACTCCCTAGGCACCTCCTTGTATCAAGTTTAATATTAAAAAAAGGCCCCAATTTGATGAAACCTAAAAATTAAAACGGTACTTTAAGTAATACAACATAAGTATCAATATACTTCCTCAAAGTCCCTAACATTATATAAATATATTACAAATTTTACTATTTGTAAATACAATAAAAAACATTTTATTTGTAAAGTGAACGAAACGTTCGGCAGGTATGGGTTTTTAATTTTAAAACCCTTGATTATAAAGGGTTTTTGGGAGTTAGAGAAGATAGAATAAAAGAAAATATTGAAAAAAAATTATTTTGCTGTATATTAAATTAACTGATAAAATTATTGAAAGGAGAAAAACTGATGGAAATTACTTTTTTAAAAATACTTTTTATATTCCTTGTTATAATGAATATTTCGACATTTACTGTATATTCTTTTGATAAGATGCAGGCTAAAAATGACAGGGACAGGGTACCTGAATTGAGGCTCATTCTCATGACACTGTTTGGCGGGAGTATAGGGGCACTTATAAGTATGAAGGTTTTTAATCATAAAACAAGAAAATGGTATTTCAGATACGGTGTTCCTATTATGGCCCTGATTCACTTTGCACTTGTTATCTATATGTGGGCCAGACAGAGATAAGCAAAAAAGACAGGTAGATTTTAAGGTCTGCCTTTTTTTATTTTTTGAAGTTCAGTGAAAACAGGAAGAAGATACGGAATTGTTTACTTTAAAGGTTCGGAAAATATAGTTAACTTTAATATTCTAAAAGGGGATTTTGTAAAAAACATTGAAAATATGTCTATTATAATTTATAATTCTAAAAACTTTTTTTTAAAAAAAAGAAAGAATGAAATAAGAGTGAGTGATAAATTTAATTGAACATTGTTAAATATATGTTGAAAAACACCCTCTGAATAAAGTATGATAGTAATGCAGTTATAAAAATTAATTTTGAATTTAATCCTTTTAATATAAACAAAAATAGAGGAGGGGAAAATGGGGTTAGAATTTATGAAAGTTCAGATACTGGCGATAGGTATGCTGATATTAGGAGCTCATGCAGTGGGGGTTCTTGCTAAAAAATTAAATATAGGTGAGACAATCGGGCAGATAATAGGCGGAATGCTTATAGGGCCACACTTTTGGGTTTTGATTCATGACTGGGTAGTGAGAAATGAATTTGTAAGGTCAGCATCTTTTTTTAATAAAATGGAGGATCTCTACAGTCACGGATTTGAAAGCTACAGTATGGTCATAGAAGAAAGTCATTTCTTTGTATTCTTCTTTCTGGGAGTAATAGCTTTTTCACTGGGAGAAGAGCTGCATTTTGACAGACTAAAAAAAGTGGGGATAAAAGCTACTGTAATCTGTGTGGGGCAGGCACTTCTTACATGGATATCGCTATCTCTTGTATTTTGGAAGGTGTTTAATTTTACGGCAATTAATGCCCTTGTAATCGGTTCTATAGGTATAGCCACGGCTCCTGCCCTTACTTTTGTTCTGATGAATAAGCTGAAAATAGAAGGAAAGCTTAAAAATCTATTGGCGAACATAGTAGTTTTAGATGATATTATTGAGGTTGTGTTTTTCTCAGTATTTCTTGGGATAGCTGTCATGACGATGGAGGGGGAATCTCTTTCTGTAGGTCATTTGGCTTATGAAGTGGTCAGAGAGTTGGTATTTGCCTTCTTAATAGGATGGATTATATTTATCCTTCTGAAATTTACAGTGAAGCCGGGGAAGGTAAATAGTGAAGATGGCCTCGAGGTAGATGTGGAGAGTTTCTACGGTCCTATGCCTTCTATTGAGTTATTCTTTATAGTTGTGGGATTTGTAGCAGTTGGGTCTGCTGCAGCACTTCATTTCCATGTACCTTTTCTTGTAACAGCAGTTGTGGCAGGAGCCCTGGTATCAAACTATCATTTTCATGCTATATTTCACTCTCTGCAACTGAGTAATATAATGCCAGCCTTGAATCTGTTTTTCTTTGCTCTTATTGGAGCCAGTGTAAAATTAGAAACTTTTTCTAAGGAAACCTTTATATATGTGGCAGGATATCTCGTTGTAAGGGGATCAGCTAAATTTGTAGGCACATGGGTAGGGTGTTATGCCACAAAGCAGGAAAAAGAGATAACAAACAGTCTGCCTAAACTAATGCTTCCTCAGGCAGGAATGGCTGCAGTGGAAACTATTTTAGTGGCTACAGTATTAAAAGGCCACGGTGGGGAACTTATATTTAATACGATCATCCCGGCTTTGGTAATATTTGAAATCGGAGGAGCCTGGCTCTCAGAAAGAACCCTTTTAAAATGGAAAGCTTATATAAAGAGTCTTCAAAATATTTCCGGTAAAAAGACTGATCATTTTTCAATAGAAGAGATATTGATGGGAAATGTTATAGAACTTGAGGCGGGGAATAAAGAGGAAGCTATAAATAATCTGGCAGAAATAATAGGGGTAAAAGGTGTTATAAAAGATATCCATGAAGTAGCCCATGCCATAATGGCTAGAGAAAAGCTGGCAAGTACATCTCTTGGAAAAGGAGTGGCTATTCCTCACTGTAGAACAGATGAGGTCAGCAAGACAATTTGCGTATGCGGTCTTATAAAAAATCCTGTGGAATGGGATTCTCCTGACGGTAAGCCTGTAGACATAGTATTTCTGGTTATAACTCCAAAAGAGAAGCCACAGGAATACCTTAAAGTCGTAAGAGCCATAATAACAACTATAAAAAAACTGGATTTGGACGGAAGAGTCAATCATGATCTTCTTAGGAATATCCTGACAGTCTGATGCTGTGTAGTAACGAGGGGGCTTTGCTCTCTCGTTCTTTTGTATAAAATCAAAAAAATATATTGACAAAAATCAGAGATGAGGATATAATCCTAGCATGAGTACAGAATTGTAACAATAACAAATTTGAAAACAAAAAGGGAGGATACAATGTCAAAATTCAGATGTACAGTATGCGGGGAGATTTTAGAAGCAGGTATAGAGGTTTGTCCAGTATGTAAGGCAGGAAAAGATAAATTTGAAGAAGTAAAAGAAACAGGAGAAATGGTATGGGCAACTGAGCATATCTTAGGAGAAGGTCTTGCATGTGGAGACGAGCAAATTATAGGGGACCTAAGAGCTCATTTTTCAGGAGAATGTACAGAAGTAGGAATGTATCTTGCTATGTCGAGAGTAGCAGACAGAGAAGGATACCCAGAGGTGGCAGAAGCATACAAGAGAATAGCTTTTGAAGAAGCTGAGCATGCTGCTAAATTTGCAGAGCTTTTAGGAGAGGTAGTTACAGACTCTACTGAGGAAAACCTAAGAAGAAGAGTAGAAGCTGAGTACGGAGCCACTTCAGGTAAATTTGATATAGCCAAGAGAGCAAAACAACTAGGATTTGATGCTATTCACGATACAGTACACGAGATGGCAAAAGACGAAGCCAGACACGGAAAAGCATTTAAAGGTCTTCTTGAAAGACATTTCACAAAAAAATAGTCTATATTTTAAACTGCCTCTGAAT
>NZ_JBFHGC010000127.1:0-5907 GCF_041583315.1 Ilyobacter sp.
AAACCCCCTTTCTCAAAAATCATAAAAATCCGACATTTCTCATACATGGAATGAAGTAAATGTCGGGACATGAATAAGTCCGGTCACTTCACCCATAGGAGCTAATTTTAGGTTAGCTGTAGAGACTCCCGACCATATTACGGGATTATACGAGTGTTATAAATTGCAAAATACTTTTCTACCAGGCCACTTTACCACGAAAAGTGACTTTTGTCAAAAAATAAAACATCTGTCTTATTATTATAGAAGGCCACAAGCCTTTAAAATCAAGGGATGAAAAAATTTGAAAATTACTGTGAGCAAGATTTTATTGTTTTCAGTATCTGCCGATACTTTCTATAAAAGTGTAAATCTGCTGTTTTTCAAAAAAATATTTTTCAAAAAAAATCTACTTAAATGCCGGTTCTAGTTGTGATTTATAAATTAACCGGAATTTTGGAGAAAGTTAAAGGTTGACAACAAGGTTTAGTTTTGATATAGTACTCCTTGATAATTTTTTTTAAAAAAAGGGGGAAAGCATGATGTTTGTTTATAAGAAAAAAACCATTATATCGCAATTTTTCTTTCCCATTAATATTTCCAATGTAATTTTAGATTTTCCAGTTGAGATATTCCTGTTAAATATCTCAAATATATTTATTTTTAATAATTATTTAAATTTTAGGAATAATGGCTGATTAATATAATCAGTTGTTATTCCTTTTTTTTTAGTAAAAAACACTTTATATATAAAGGGAGGATTATTTCATGAAGGCTAAGTTAATCCTAGAAAACGGAATGACTTTTGAAGGAAAGGCGTTTGGTTATTTCAAAGAGACTACAGGGGAATTGGTTTTTAACACAAGTATGACAGGTTATCAGGAGCTTCTTACTGATCCGTCTTATTATGGTCAGATTGTGGTTATGACCTATCCGCTTATAGGGAATTACGGTATAAACCTAGAGGACACAGAGTCAAACAGCGTAAAGGTGAGAGGTCTTATTGTGAGGGAAGAGGCAAAATACCCAAACAACTTCAGATGTGAGATGACTTTAGACGGGTACCTGAAGCAGCATAAAGTAATGGGGTTCAAAGGTGTGGATACAAGACATCTCACAAAACTCATAAGAGAGATAGGAACCTGCAAAGCCATCATAACAACTGAAGAGCTTACTCAGAAAGAACTCAAAGAAAAATTTAAAAATTTCTCCAATAAAAATGCTGTGGCAGAGGTTACGTGCCCGGAAAAATACATAATACCTGGTGAAGGAAAGAAAATCGGAGTAATGGATTTTGGGATAAAACAAAATATATTGAGATCTTTTGAAAAACGTGGATGTCAGCTCACTGTTTTTCCCTTTGGGACAAAAGCAGAAGAGATATTAGAGCATGATCTAGACGCAGTGTTTCTGTCAAACGGACCTGGAGATCCTGCAGACCTTACAGATACAATAAGTGAGATCAAAAAAATCATAGGGAAGATGCCTGTAATCGGTATCTGTCTGGGGCATCAGCTTCTGGCATGGGCTCTAGGCGGAACTACTATAAAGCTCAAGTACGGGCACAGAGGTGGTAATCATCCTGTAAAAGACTTGAATAAAAACAAGATTTTCATAACATCTCAGAATCACGGATATGTAGTGGATAAAATGCCTGAAGGGGTGGAAGTAACTCATGTAAACCTCAATGACAACTCTATAGAGGGAATGAAAAATGACGAACTCAAAGTAATGAGTATCCAGTATCATCCTGAAGCTTGTCCGGGACCTGAGGATTCGGGATATATCTTTGATGATTTTCTAGAAGTTATCGGTAAATAGCGAGACTGAAAAAATTGAGCAGATATTATTATAGAGATCAGATAAACGCACATTTTAGGAGGAAACCATGTTAGATAAATCAATAAAGAAAACCCTTGTAATCGGATCGGGGCCAATAGTAATAGGCCAGGCTGCTGAGTTTGACTATTCAGGAACTCAGGCTTGTGAAGCCTTGAAGCAGGAAGGTATAGAGGTCGTACTTATAAATTCAAACCCAGCCACAATAATGACAGACAGAGCAGTGGCAGATAGAATATATATAGAGCCTATCACCCTTGAGTTTGTAGAAAAAGTAATAGAAAAAGAGAGACCGGATTCTATTCTTGCTGGTATGGGAGGGCAGACTGCATTAAACATAGCAGTAGAACTTCATGACAGCGGGATTTTAGATAAATACAACGTAAGAGTAATAGGAACTCCCATTGATTCCATAAAAAGAGGAGAAGACAGAGACCTGTTCAGAGATGCAATGAAAAAAATAGGGGAGCCTACTATAGAAAGTAAAATAGTAGAAAACCTAAAAGACGGTCTGGAGTTTGCAGCACAGATCGGATATCCTCTTGTAGTAAGACCAGCCTACACTCTGGGAGGTTCGGGCGGAGGAATAGCCAACGATCCCCAGGAACTAGAAGATATACTTCTAAAAGGACTGAAACTTTCCAGAGTAGGACAGGTTCTTGTGGAAAAATCAATCCTGGGATGGAAAGAGGTAGAATACGAGGTAATCAGAGACCAAAACGGAAACTGTATTACAGTGTGTAATATGGAGAACATCGATCCTGTAGGGATACACACAGGAGATTCCATAGTAGTAGCTCCTTCTCAGACTCTTTCTGATAAAGAGTACCAAATGCTCAGAACTTCATCTATAAATATTATAAACGAGATCGGTGTAATCGGAGGGTGCAACGTTCAGTTTGCCCTCAATGCAAAATCTTTTCAATATGCTATTATTGAAATCAACCCTAGGGTGTCAAGATCGTCAGCTCTTGCATCAAAGGCAACAGGATATCCTATTGCCAGGGTAGCCACAAAACTTTCTCTAGGCTATACATTAGATGAAGTAAAGAATGAGGTTACAGGTCAGACTTATGCATGTTTTGAGCCTGCACTTGATTACTGTGTGGTAAAAATACCTAAGTGGCCTTTTGATAAATTTAAGAAAGCAGACAGAAAACTGGGAACCAAGATGATGGCTACGGGAGAAATTATGGCTATCGGAAATAACTTTGAGGCGGCTTTCCTGAAGGGAATAAGATCCCTTGAAATAGGACAGTATAACATGGAACATCCTGTGGCAAAAAAAATGTCCATAAGAGAGCTGAAAGATGCCGTTATGAGACCAGATGATGAAAGAATATTTGTAGCTGCAGAGATGCTGAGACGTGGATATGTAAAATCCAAGCTTCAGAAGATAACAGGAATGGACAAATTTTTCATGGAAAAAATAGAGTGGATCGTCAGACAGGAAGAACTTCTGAAAAGAATGACTCTGAAAGATATGGATATGTGTACTTTGAGAAACTTAAAGAAAAAAGGTTTTTCTGACAGAGGAATATCCAGTCTTATGAATGTAGCAGAGTCAGATATCATAGCCAAAAGAAAAGAATTTGGGATAAAGCCTGTGTACAAAATGGTAGATACATGTGCGGCAGAATTTGATGCAGTGTCATCTTACTATTATTCTACATATGACATGTATGACGAAGTAACTGTGTCTGACAGGAGAAAGATACTGGTTATCGGATCGGGACCTATAAGAATAGGACAGGGAATAGAGTTTGACTACTGTACAGTTCACAGCATAAAAGCCCTTCAAAAGATGGGAATAGAGACTGTAATCATAAATAATAATCCTGAAACTGTATCTACAGATTTTTCCACAGCAGATAAGCTATACTTTGAACCTCTTGTTACAGAAGATGTAATGAATATAATAGAAAAAGAACAACCTGAAGGTGTGGTTCTTCAGTTTGGAGGTCAGACAGCTATAAAGCTTGCCAATGACCTGGCAGCAGCTGGAATAAAAATAATAGGTACTTCTGCAGACAAAATAGATGAAGCAGAAGACAGAGAAAGATTCGAAGCTATGATGGAAAAGCTGGATATAAAAAGACCTAAGGGTAAGGCAGTCTGGACTATAGAACCTGGAATAGAGATAGCAAATACTGTCGGTTATCCAGTCCTTGTAAGACCATCTTATGTTCTAGGTGGACAGGGGATGGAGATATGTCATGACGAGTATAACCTGGTAAAATATCTGGAAGCTTCCTTTGACAGAGACCCTGAAAATCCAGTGCTTATAGATAAGTACCTAAACGGAATAGAGATAGAGATAGATGCCATATGTGACGGAGAGGACGTTCTTATCCCTGGAATAATGGAGCATTTGGAGAGAGCGGGGGTTCACTCTGGAGATTCAATCACAGTTTATCCTTCTAAGAATTTATACGAAGGAACAGAGGAAAAGATACTGGATTACGCTAAAAAAATAGCAAAAGAACTGCAGATAAGCGGAATGATGAATATTCAGTTTATCGCTTTTGAAAAAGAGATATATGTAATAGAGGTAAATCCGAGATCATCAAGGACAGTTCCTTACATCTCAAAAGTTACCGGAGTGCCTATGATAGAACTGGCTACCAAAGTAATGCTAGGGGAAAAGCTGGCAGATATGAAATACGGTACAGGGATCTATAAAAAACCGAATGTATATGCTGTAAAAGTGCCTGTATTCTCAACAGAAAAACTAGGGAACGTAGAAGTGTCACTAGGTCCTGAGATGAAGTCTACAGGTGAGGTGTTAGGAGTGTCTGAAAACCTAGACGAAGCTATCTATAAAGGCCTCGTGGGAGGATACAGACTGAGCCAGATAAAAGATAAAAATGTTCTTGTGACAATAAGAGATAAAGACAAAGAAGAATTTTTACCTTTTGCCAAAAGACTCATAGGACAGGGCTGCAAACTGTTTTCTACGGTAGGAACCCAGAAATTCCTTGAGGAAAACGGGATCACAGCGGTAAAAGTAAATAAAATATCTGAGGAAAATCCAAATATTCTGGATAAACTTAAGAACAGAGAGATAGACCTTTTGATAAATACTGCGACTAAGGCTAACGACGCCATGAGAGACGGATTCAGAATCAGAAGAACGGCCATTGAATACGGAGTCGAAGTACTCACTTCACTTGATACTCTAAACGCAGTTCTGAATATAATGGAAAAAAATATCCACCTAAAAGACCTGAAAGTATACGATATATCAAAAATATAGTTTCAAATATAATAATTTTAATAAAAAAACACCAGCCAAGCTGGTGTTTTTTTCATGGGGGAGAAAGCTGATATAAATCGCCACATCGACAGGCACCTTATTTTAAGAATTCTGATGCTATGAGCTCTAGTACATAAGTCTCTCTTTCGATGGAAAGACCCATTTTTTCGTCTTTTTGGGATATCACATCTCTGTTGTGAGCAATTGCTTCGTGAATATCTATCCAGTGAGGGCTCATTCCGTTTTTTATTTCATAATCCTCTAATTTTGATTCTCCTAGTTCTTCAGCTATATTGCATTTATAAAAGTAGGAGGTCATATGCATGAAGTCAAACTCTTCATAACGAACCGGCCTGAATTCCTCGTAGATACCATAATCATCAGTAACCTCTATATCTCTTGCACCTGTCTCCTCTACAAGCTCTCTTTTGAGTCCTTCCACCAGGTCCTCATGAGGTTCTACTCCCCCACCAGGGAAGCTGTAGTCGTTGTATCTCTTTGTGTAGAGAAGAAGTATTTTAGAACCATTCAGAATAATTCCTCTGGCCGCTCTTCTCTTATAGGGATTTCCTTCTAAACTGTTCAGACTGCTGTGGATTGATTTTTTTAATAATCTCATAAACACCTCTATAAAATAAATTATTTAACTTAAGTTACTTTTTGAAAGTAAATTACTGAATTTCTCCGAAAGGCTGTTACTTTTCCTTGATGAAAAGTAACCAAAAATCAAGGCCTGTGAAAAATAAGCTAAATGCCCTTGGAAATCCAAGAAAAAATCAAAACTCGCTTCGCTCAGACAGTTGATTTTTACTAAGGATTTCACTTCGGTCATT
>NZ_JBFHGC010000128.1:0-5890 GCF_041583315.1 Ilyobacter sp.
AATTGAAACCGTAGGAAGTTCCATAAATAGATTGATGCCAAAGTCTATCCATAGTGTCACTTCTAAATGCTTTGAACTCAAAATTCTATTATTTTTAATGGGCTATACATTTTTAAATATGAAGTAGCAACTTGGGTTAATTTAATAAATGGATCTCCCCAAGGATAAAAATAAATCTTGGGCAAACCAAAATTTTCTAAAGAGAGAGGGAGCGAATTCAAAAACAATTAAGTGTTGTCATTCCAATTTGCTCCCAAATACTTTGAGTTTTTTTAAATCCCAAACAGTATTTTAATCTATGTGAATAGCAAAGGAACTTATTATTAATATTTATCTTTACTATTTTTATAATATATGTTATTATATTTGTAGTAATTAAGAATTAAATTTATTTCTAATTTTAGTACAATACTTTGTAAGTTTTGTAATGATTTAGTTAAAGATTGTTCTAAATTTCAAAACAAAATTTATGGAGGTATTACAAATGGCAAACGGAACAGTAAAATGGTTTAATGGAGAAAAAGGTTTTGGATTTATAACTGCTGAGGACGGAACTGATGTATTCGCACACTTTTCTGAAATTCAAAAAGACGGATTCAAATCTCTAGAAGAGGGAGAGCAAGTAACTTTTGAAATCACTAAAGGTCAAAAAGGCCCTCAAGCTTCTAACATCAAAACTGTATAATTAAAAAAATTAAAGCTGCCTTAAATGGCAGCTTTTTTTATTTCATTCTTTTATTAGACATAATCTTGTTCATAGAATACATTGCCTTGCATATACCGTCAGGAGTAGCTTCAAAATCAACTGCATCTTTTTCATCAATTGAAATCCTGCTGGCAGAGGCAACTGCATCCTGGTTGGCGGCCAAAAATATGAATTCCCACTTATAATTTTCCTGCTGGCGCTTTATTCTCGCTCCTACTTGTTCATAGGTATATTCCTCGCTTGCATTTTCAAGACCATCTGTAAGAATTGATACAATAACCTTTTCAGGCCTGTCTTCCTCAGGTGTTTCATTTAATCTTTCTCCGACACGATCTATAGTTCTCCCGATGGCATCTAGCATGGCAGTAGTTCCGCCTGGAACATAGGTATCACTATTTAGAAAAGGTACTGTCTGTAAATCTTTTCTTTCATAGACAACCTTGTAATCGTCATTGAAAAGAACCAGTGTCAGAGCTGCTTCACCACCAAACTTTCTCTGTCCTTCTATAAAACTATTGAATCCTCCGATGGCATCACTCTTTATCGTTTCCATAGATCCGGATCTGTCTATGATACATATGATCTCTTGATAATTCTGTTTCATATAAATCCTCCTTTTTTTATCTGATATTTTAAATTTGTAATTTATTATCCAACCTAATTTTCTGACAGTTTTAAATAATTCCTTTATTCTGATAATTGCTTAAAAAAATAATCTTTAAAAAAATTTTTTCTTTATTTTTTTGTATAAGGATAGAGTAGTCATAAAACAAAGAGGGATGAAAAGTGGAGAGAAGATTTAAACTTTTAAATGAAAAATGCATAGAGAGTAAGGGTCAGTATATTTTATACTGGATGCAGGGAAGTCAGAGAACGAGATACAACCATTGCCTAGAATACGGGGTGCTGAAAGCCAATGAGATGAAAAGACCTCTCATAGTTATTTTTAATCTCGTAGACGGGTATCCAGAGGCCAATGAAAGACATTATGCCTTTATGCTAGAGGGACTGAAGGATGTGAAGGAGGCTCTGGCAGAGAGAAAAATAGAGTTCTATATACTTCACGGAGATATGGTTACCAATGTAGTCAAGGCCTCAGAAGAGGCATCACTTTTAGTATGTGATAAGGGATACATGAAGATCCAAAAGAAGTGGAGATCTGAAATAAGCTCAAAGGTGGAGTGCCAGGCTGTAGAGATAGACACCAACCTTGTGGTACCAGTGGAAACAGCTTCACAAAAGGAAGAATACGCTGCAAGGACAATAAGGGAAAAGATCAAGAGGCAGCTGGATGAATTTTTGTATGACTTTGAAAATATAAAATACTTAGTGAATAAGAGCTATAAGAAGAAATTCTGTTTTTATGAGGAAAATCTGAATAAATCTATAGAGGACGTGAATAAAATTCTCAAAAAAATGAAACTGGATAAAACTGTTTCCAGGTCTGAATTTTTTTGCGGAGGAGAAAGAGAGGCCAGAAAAAGGCTGGATGAATTTATAGAGGATAAACTGGATAGATATGGTGAAAAAAACAGCGATCCTGGAGAGGATAATGTTTCAAAACTTTCTCCTTACCTCCATTTTGGAAATATATCCCCTGTGGAGATAGCTTTGGAATTATTAAAATCTAAAAATGATCTCAATAAAGAAAGTGTAGATGGGTTTATAGAGGAGCTCATAATAAGAAGGGAACTTTCTCATAATTTTATATACTATAATATCAGTTATGATAAGTGGGAAGGGATAACTTACGGATGGGCATATGAGACCATGGAGAAGCATATAAAGGATAAAAGGGAAAATTTGTATAGCATTAAAAAACTTGAGGATGCAGAAACCCATGATATATACTGGAATACGGCTCAGAAAGAGATGGTGGTCACAGGATTTATGCACGGATACATGAGGATGTACTGGTGTAAAAAGATCTTTGAGTGGAGCAAGACTCCAAAAGAAGCCTATGAGAGGACAATTTATCTTAATAATAAGTATTTTATAGACGGAAGAGACCCAAATTCTTATACAGGTGTGGCGTGGTGTTTCGGAAAACATGACAGAGCCTGGAGAGAGAGGGAGATCTTCGGGAAAATAAGATATATGAACTCAGCAGGACTCAAGAGGAAATTTGATATTGATAAATATGTAAAGCGTATAGAGGGACTGTGATATTTTTAGAAAATTTGAAATACAGGGGGCAAATATGGAAAATTTGTATACTGAAAAAATAAAAATAGGTATGTCTGCATGTATGTATGGAGCCAAGGTTAGATATAATGGCAAGGGATGGGAGATGCTGGGATACCTTCACAGAGAACGTTCTAATTATTTGTGGAGTCCTGTATGTCCAGAAGTAATGAGTGGAATGGGGGTCCCGAGATCTCCCATAAGACTTATAGGGGGAAATGGTGAGGATTTCTGGCTTGGAAATGCAAAGGTGAAAAACAGAGAGGGCAGGGATGTCACATCTATGCTGGGGAAAGGGGCTTTATCATGCTATGAAACTCTTGAAAGAGCAGAAGTGGATGCCTATATTTTCATGGAGGGAAGTCCAAGCTGCGGGGTATACAGAACAACCCTTAAAAACCAGCGACTGGGAAAACCGCCAGGGATATTCGGAGCCCTTCTCCTCAACAGAGGTTACTTTCTGATACCTGCCCAGGATCTTCAGAGTCCTGTAAAGTGGTGGGACTGGAGGAGGAGACTCACTGCATTTGTCTGGCTAAAAAAACAAGAGGTCACTGAAGTGAAAGACCTCTATGAAGTCTGGCATATTTTAAAATTTATTTGTCAGGAGCTCGATGAAAAAAATGCAAGGGAACTGGGTAACAGGATAGGGAGATTTAAGCAAAATGTGGGAGAAGAAGTTGTGGCAGGGGTGAAAAAAGAAATTCTGGAAATTTTGAGGAAGCCATCTGATGTGAAAAGGGTAAAACAGTGGCTGTGGAAAAATTATATTCACCTCAAGAAATCCAAGGGGATAAGTATAGAGGATGTGTGTCCTCCGGAAACCCTAAGAAATATGACGCATATTGCAGAAGAGATGATCCATGTGGAAATAGAATCCAGAAATAAGGGCCTTATTTTTGGAAGTTCACCTGTAAACTACAACCCCTCTAGATAGAGAGGGCTTGTAGTTTTTTTATTTTAAGATGCTGTAATTAACCGAGGGATCTGATTTTTAAAAGGTAATATTTAAAAACTTTCAGCTGAACTGTGTTTATTTTTACACCGTTTCCGTTCTCTACAATTTTATACAATTCTAATTCTTTATTTTTAAAATAAAAGGTGTGCTTTGCAAAGTCAGAAATACCATACCTCAGGTCGGGAATTATCCTGTTTATCCCGCTAAAAATTACATAGCCGTCTTTGATTTCGGTTTTGTTTCCTGCAGAGTCAGGGACTCCAGCTCCAAATGACTTGAATCTTGTCCTGTCTAAAATGATATTATATTCCGGATCAATTCTGAAAATTTCTTCCCAGGGCTGAAGTTCAACTGAATGCATCCATCTCATGGTAAATTCATCACCGGGATTTATTTCTTTTACAAATATGACAGAACCTTTGGAAAGGTCTTTTATTATCAAGGCTTTCTTATGAAATAAAGTTGTATAGAGAGAAAATAAAATTAATAATAGTACAGTAATTTTTTTTATAATGGACATTTTAATGCTCCTTTTTTATAGTCGGTTCAACAGATAGAATTTTAATTTTCATACAAGTTTTGGTCTTTTAAAATATATTAACATAACCAGAACTTTTAATGTAGGAAAACTAAAAAATATATTCTCTAGAAAACTAAATATGACACCGAATAATTATGGTAAGATATAATAAAAAAAACAACATTTTAAAAGGGTTGATAGAGTATGAAAGAAAAAACTATACTTCATTATGATATGGATGCTTTTTATGCTTCGGTTGAGATAAGGGATAATCCATCTCTAAAAGGTAAGCCTATAGTTGTGGGAAACAGCATAATAACAACTGCCAGCTATGAGGCCAGAAAATTTGGAGTAAGGTCTGCTATGCCTGTGATGGAAGCCAGAAAGCTCTGCCACCACCTCCTTGTGATTCCTGTGTCTATGGGGAAATATATGGAAGTATCTAGAAAAATAAAAAACCTGGTGGCCAGACTCACAGAAAAAGTGGAATTCATAGCTTCTGATGAGGGGTATGTGGATATAACGGAACTTGTAAAGAGATATCCGTCAAAAGAATATTTTGCCCGGAGGTTTCAAAAGGGGATATACAAAAATACCGGCCTCACCTGCTCTGTGGGGATAGGGTACAACAAACTTTCGGCAAAGATTGCCAGTGATGCCAAGAAGCCCGGAGGATATTATATATTTAATAACAGTCAGGAATTTGTAGAATATATAAGCGGGAAAAATATAAAGATAATACCGGGAGTCGGCAAAAAATTTCAGGAGCTTCTTGGAGAGAGAAATATACTAATGGTGAGAGATGTGCATAATTATTCTCTATATGAGCTCATTTCTTATTTTGGAAAATCCAGGGGAGAATTTCTCTACTGTTCAGCTATGGGTGAGGACAACAGACAGGTGGATTATAAGAGGAAGATTCATTCAGTTGGAAATGAAAATACCTTTAGATACCCTTTGGAATCAGAGGTAGAAATAAAGAGAGAGCTAGAGAGTATTTTTCATAAAACACATGAAAGGTTAGTGGGGAAAGACCTTTTATGTAAGACGGTGACTCTAAAGGTAAGATTTGAAAACAGAAAGACCATCACAAGGTCTAAAACCCTGGAAAATCTAGCAGACTCAAGAGAGATACTGAAAAATACCCTTGAGAATATAAATGAATCTGTGGACTACAGTATGAGGGTAAAACTTCTAGGGGTATCTTTCGGAAATCTTGTACAGAAATCCATAAGACAGCTTTCATTTTCTGAGAGGGAGCTTTTTAATAAGAAAAACAGAGTGGATCTTCTCAAGGAAAAGATAAAAAAAATAGAGAAAAACAATTAGAAAACAGTTGTTTTTTTTAAAAGATTAAAGTAATATTAAAATAGATAAAACTTATTTTAATTAAAAAAATGATAGTATATATATAGTGTTAATTTTAAAGTTGAAAATAAAGATTAAATTTTATAGTTTTATATAAAAGCAGGGGGAGATTTTTTGAAAAAACAGTTTGCAAAGGATTTCATTGATTTCAATT
>NZ_JBFHGC010000129.1:0-5881 GCF_041583315.1 Ilyobacter sp.
CCCAAACTATAGTCGTCTCTCTTTGGTTTGTTATTCCCAGAGCTGCTATCTCGTCATTTGTTATTCCTGTCTTAGCTATTACCTCTGTCACCACAGAACTCTGGCTTGCCCATATTTCCATTGGATCATGCTCTACCCATCCAGCTTTTGGGTATATCTGAGTAAACTCTTTTTGAGATACTCCCACTTCATTTCCGTCTTTATCAAATATTATTGCTCTTGAGCTTGTTGTTCCTTGATCCAATGCGATTACGTACTTTTTTTCCATTTAACTTGACCTCCCAGAATTTTTAATGTAAAAATCAGCCGAATTATCAAATGTTAATATAAAAACACCGTAAATAATTTTGATAATAAACCTATTTATATTTTGAAAATCTTAATTTCATTCTTATCTTTCAAATTAACTCCAAACACTTAGACATAACATATATATATTTGCTCCTATAACTCCTCCAACAATAGGAGCTACAATCGGAACCCATGCATATGCCCAGTCAGAGTCTCCCTTTCCTTTTATAGGAAGTAAAGCATGAGCTATTCTAGGTCCCAAGTCTCTTGCAGGATTTATAGCATATCCTGTAGGTCCTCCAAGGCTCAGACCAAGTGACCATACAAGTATACCTACAAGCAGTGCTGCCATAGGACCTACGTTGTTGTTTCCGTTTGTTATTCCCATTACTCCCAAAACAAGCATAGCCGTACCTATCACTTCAGTGATAAAATTCCATTTAGCTCCTCTTATTGCAGGACCTGTAGAGAATGTTGCCAATTTACCTCCGGCATCGTCTGTCTCATCATAATGCTGTTTATATGTAAGGTATACCAGTATCGCCCCTGTAAATGCTCCGGCTACCTGTGCAGCTATATATCCTGGAACCATTCCCCAGTCAAAAGCCCCTACAGAAGCCAGCCCGACAGTCACGGCTGGATTGATGTGAGCTCCACTTACCCATCCTGTTACGTATACTGCTATCGCCACTGCGAATCCCCATCCTGCTGTGATAACTATCCATCCACTGTTGTTACCCTTACTCTTATTCAGAACCACATTTGCAACTACTCCGTTACCAAGTAATATCAGGATCATAGTACCAATAAACTCTGCTAAATAAACTGCCATTTTTTCATTCCTCCCTTTTTTTATTGTTATTTTTTTTATGATTTATAAAATTATATTCTCAATTACATATCCCTCGTTATGACTAGATTTACACCGCTGCCTAAAATATTTTTCACGACTACCTCCCCCATTTTCACAGGAGCCTCCACTTCCAACTCGCTTATTATCTTCATACACTCAAAATTAAGTTCTTTTGGTATTCCTCCGTCTGTTTTTACAGGAACAACTTTATGAATACCTCCTTTTATTTTTATTGTAGAAGTTATAATTCTCTTTGGTGCAGTCATCTCCTCTTTTGCATATATTTCACCCCTGGGACATTTATTCCCCGTGACTTTAAATCCGTCGCTGTCATCTATCTCCATATGACACCCTATAGGACAAACTATACATACCATCTCTTTTTTCATCACTTCACCCTCCTTGTCATAATACTCTTGAGAAAAAATAAAAACCTTATTTTTTATAATTTTAAATTTATTAGTCCTTTTATAAAACAATTCGTTTTCATTCCAGCGTAAGGACTCATATATCCTCTTCTACATCCTTGACCATTATCATTTTTTTTATTTTTATTTTTTTTAATATTTTTTAAATATAAAAAAAACAGAGGGTTCAAAAATCCCTCTGCTCTGATTATTCTATTCTTTTTTAAAATTACATGTCCCGGGTGATTACTAAGTTTACCCCTGTTCCAAAAATATCTTCTGCTATGACATCTCCCATTTTTACAGGTCCTTTTGCTGATATGCTGTTTATCAGTTCCATGCATTTTATGTTTAGTTCTTTGGGTATTGCTCCGTCTGTTTTCACAGGTACTCTGTTGTGCAGACCGTCTGCTATTTTTATTGTAGAAGTTATCACTCTGGTAGGAGCTGTTAATTCTACAAATCCGTACTTTTCACCCCTAGGACATAGATTCCCGGTTACTTTATAGTCATTTGCTACGTCCACTTCCAGGTGACACCCCATAGGACATACTATACAAATTAATTCTTTTTTCATTAAATATTCACCGCCCTTTTTTTCTATTGAACTCCAGCTATTGATATTTTCAACTCGTCTCCGACTATTTTATCCAGTATCTTCTTTGGCAATACTATTTTTTCCATTTCTCCTGGAGCCAGATGTTTTTTAGTCAGAGATACAAGCGTCTGATCTCCGTCTTTTACTTCCAGTTTTACATCTCTGTAGACATTATTTACTCTCATA
This sequence comes from Ilyobacter sp., assembly GCF_041583315.1. Classification (NCBI taxonomy): domain Bacteria; kingdom Fusobacteriati; phylum Fusobacteriota; class Fusobacteriia; order Fusobacteriales; family Fusobacteriaceae; genus Ilyobacter; species Ilyobacter sp. The sequence goes on from NZ_JBFHGC010000129.1 coordinate 2,336, forward strand.
AATATTTCTAGTTTATCATCTATATTTTCCAGTCTTATCTTTTGAGGTACAGTATAGCTCACTCCAAAGTCAGCCTTGACTCTCTTGTATATGTCGCTCTGCTTTACATTTCCGCTTATATATCTTGCAGCAGCTTTTCCGGCTCTTCTGGATTCTGCGCTCACAAAGTCCACAAGGTCGTGTACATGCACTACGTTTCCGCATGCGAATATTCCAGGTACACTTGTTTCCATAAGTTCGTTTACAACAGGTCCTGAAGTTCTCTGGTCTATATCTATTTTTGCAGTTCTAGACAGTTCATTTTCAGGTATCAGACCTACTGAAAGTAAAAGAGTATCGCAGTCATAGTGTATTTCAGTTCCGGGAATAGGTCTTCTGTTTGCATCTACCTTAGCTACAGTTATTCCCTCCACTCTCTCTTTTCCTTTGATATTTGTTACTGTATGGCTTAATAGAAGAGGTATGTCATAGTCCTCCAGGCACTGGACTATGTTTCTTGTTAATCCTCCTGAGAACGGCATAAGCTCTACTACAGCTTCTACTTTAGCACCTTCTAGAGTCATTCTTCTTGCCATTATAAGACCGATATCTCCAGATCCTAGTATTACTACTTTTTTACCTACCATGTAACCTTCCATATTTATGAATCTCTGGGCTGCTCCTGCTGTAAATACTCCTGCAGGTCTGTCTCCTGGTATTGAGATTGCACCTCTTGTTCTTTCTCTGCATCCCATTGCCATTATTATAGCTCCGGCTTCCACTTCCATATATCCGTCTACAGTATTTATAAGTTGTAATTTTTTACTGTTATCCATATTCAGTACCATGGTATCCAGTTTGTATTCTATTCCCAGTTCTGTCATCTGGTTTATGAACCTCTGAGCATATTCAGGTCCTGTAAGCTCCTCTTTAAATTCATGAAGACCAAAACCATTGTGAATACACTGTTGCAGGATTCCTCCTAATTCTTTATCTCTTTCTATCACTAATATATCTTTTACTCCGTTATTTTTCGCCTCTATTGCCGCCGCAAGACCAGCTGGTCCTCCTCCTATAACTACAAGTTCACGTTTCATTAATAATACCTCCCTATTTTGTTTCCCCTGTTAGGATGTAAGAGTTCTTCTTGTCTAAGACAATCTCTTCCAAGCTTACATTCAGCTCTCTTGCCAATATCTCTTGAACTCTAGGACCGCAGAACCCTCCTTGGCATCTTCCCATACCAGGTCTGCACCTTTTCTTTACTCCGTCTACAGTTTTGGCTCCCACTTTTCTATGAATAGAGCTTACTATCTCGCCCTCTGTTATATTTTCACATCTGCAGATTACTCTTCCGTATTGTGGATTCTTTTTTATTAGAGCTTTTTTCTCTTCTGCATTTAGCTCCATGAATATTATCTGCTCTCTTCTAGGGTTAAAGTCTTCTTTTTCTGATACTTCTCCTAGTTTTTCCACTGCCATCTTAGCTACGTCCACTCCTATTGCAGGCGCCGCAGAAAGTCCAGGGGATTTTATTCCGGCCACATCAAAGAACATTGGTGCGCCAGGCGCTTCTTCTATTATGAAGTCTCCTCTGTCTCCCTCAGCTCTTAATCCTGCAAAACTTCTGATAGAATCTCTGAAGTGTATTCCAGGAACAGATTTAACTGCATGTTCCTTTACAAATTCAAGCTGTTCTGTAGTTGTGGATATATCATCTCTGTCATCCATATCCTGAGCGTCAGGTCCTAGTAAAAGGTTTCCGTGAACTGTCGGTGTTACCAGTATTCCTTTTCCAAGTTCTGTAGGGCACTGGAATATTACCTGACCTACAAGTTCTCCCTGGATCTTATCCATTACAAAGTACTGACCTCTTCTAGGTTTTATCTTAAAAGTTTCTTCAGATACCATGTTATGGATTTTATCTGCATAAACTCCAGAAGCGTTTATTACTACTTTTGCTTCGAAGTTTTTCTCTTGAGTTATTATTTTATATCCTGTCTCTATTTTCTCTATGTCAACAACATCCTGGTTTAGTTCTATACTCACACCGTTTTCTGCTGCATTTTCAAGCATAGCTATTGTCAATTCCCAAGGTCCTACAATCCCTGCTGTTTTCGCATGAAGCGCTGCTACAACTTTGTCGCTGATGTTTGGCTCCATTTTCTTTATTTCATCTTTTTCAAGCAGCTCCATTTCAGGTATTCCGTTTACGATTCCTCTTTTATAGAGTAAATCCAGATGTTCTCTCTCCTCTTCAGAGAATGCAAGAACCAAAGATCCACATCTCTCAAAAGGTACAGATAATTCTTCACATATTTCATCAAACATAGCATTTCCGAGGGCGTTATACTTCGCCATCAGTGTTCCCTCATGAGCGTCATATCCTGCATGTACAATTGCAGAGTTCGCTTTTGTTGTTCCATTTGACACATCATTTTCTTTTTCTATCACTACTACATTCAGGTTATATTTAGAAAGCTCCCTGGCAACAGAAGCACCTATAACCCCAGCCCCGATTATCGCAACATCATACATATCTCTTCTACCTCCCTAATAAATAACTACATTCTAGGATCTCTATTTCAGAAAGAATACCAGATCAATAAAAAATGCCAAGTAAACAGGAAGGTACAAACGTACCCCTGAATACTTGGCTCTCATAGTCTCTCTTGCCTTTATTATGCTCTTTTTAATATTATACTACTCTTTTGCTCATAGTCAATGATTTTTTATTTTAAATCTCACGAAGGCATAAAACCAAGTTTGATATTAACTATTCTTTTTCTTCCCAGGCCATTGATCTTTCTACCGCTTTTTTCCATCCTTTGTATAGAGTTTCTTTATGACCCTCCTCTATAGCCGGAGCAAACTTAGTCTCTACCTGCCATCTGTTTCTTATCTCCTCTTTACTTTCCCAGAACCCAACAGCAAGTCCTGCAAGGTAAGCTGCTCCTAGAGCTGTTGTCTCAGTTACTACTGGTCTCAGTACATCTGTTCCTAGTATATCTGACTGGAACTGCATCAAGAAGTTGTTCTTTACTGCTCCTCCGTCTACTTTTAGAGCCGATAGTTTTATCTTAGAATCGTCTTCCATTGCATCTATAAGGTCTCTTGACTGATATGCCACAGATTCCAGAGTTGCTCTGATCAGGTGATTTCTGTTGGCTCCTCTTGTGAGTCCTACTATTGTTCCTCTGGCATACATATCCCAGTAAGGTGATCCTAGACCTACGAAAGCAGGTACTACATATACTCCGTTACTGTCTTTTACCTTATTCGCAAAATACTCTGTATCTGCTGCGTCGTTTATTAGTCTGAGCTCATCTCTCAGCCACTGAACAGAAGCTCCACCTACAAAGACACTTCCCTCTAAAGCGTACTCTACTTTGTTGTTTATTCCTATTGCTATTGTTGTAAGAAGTCCGTTTTTAGACTCCACTGCATTTTCTCCTGTGTTCATAAGAAGGAAGCATCCAGTACCGTATGTATTTTTAGCTTCTCCCTTTTCAAAACAAGCCTGTCCAAATAAGGCCGACTGCTGATCTCCTGCAGCTCCTGCGATAG
>NZ_JBFHGC010000130.1:0-5868 GCF_041583315.1 Ilyobacter sp.
ATAGTGTAATCCTCTAAAAACCTCATTCTTAGCCTCTATATATTTTTCATTCAGCTCCTCTGGATACCTCTATGCATTTTCTATAAGTTTTTCCGTCGGTGTAATATAAATATGCTTCTCTTCTTGATTTCACCTTTTTATAAATGTATCATTAATCTATAAACAAAAGAAACTTACGGAGTGATAATACGAAAGCTAAGTCTCAAAATAAAAAGGAGCTGTTTAAAAAGCTTTTTGCTGAAAATAAATACCTTATATAGAATCTAACTACAGTTGTGAATTCCGACAAGTAAAAAAACACCACTTCTAAAAAGGAAAATCCTAAAGAAAAACATAAGAATATAATAGCATCCTGCGAAGGATTTAACACTACAGACCATTACAGAATTCCTATCATTTATAAATTTTACTCAAATCATAAAATATTGGGATGCCTTAACCATCAAGGAAATAAAGTTCCTCGGCATATTTTAAACAGATATAAAGACAAAGGATTATTTAAACAGATTGCCCATATCTGTCGTGACCTAAAAATAACAGGAGAATTCATCACCCACTGCAATAAAAAATAGAAAAGATTTTATTTGGAGATGATTACATTGGAATACTGCCCTTTAATAAATAAAGCAGAATACCACTCTAGTTACAACATTGGAGAGCGACTTATAGCTATATCTATGGATAATATCCCAGTAAGAGGTGCAGTGCAATATAAGTATGTTGTGATGGTTTGGGATAAGGTTTCAAAAAAACCTGTTTATTTTATTACGTCAGAATCAAGTCCCTTTAATAAAGGACTACAATTTTTAGGAGTGTTTGAAGAGGGACCATTCACACACGGTAATTTAGGAGCATCTGATATTTGGAAAAACCAAGATAGCTTTATAGCTGAGGCTTTTGATATAATAGAAGAAAAATTTGAAGAGAAGATTTTAGAAATTAAGTCTGAAAATGATATTAAAAAAAGTAAGGAGATTTTGGAATGCTGGCTAAATCACAGACTCAGATAAAATCACGGCTTATCATTTGGAGTTAATAAGAAAAAATTATAGGGTAGGTGTAAATTATGGGATCAGGATACGCTATCCAATGTAACCATTGTGGAAAAGAAAGAAAAATTTTTTTCGAAAGAGGTTTTTTATCCGAATACAAAGTCCTCTACAATCCCAAAACAAACCAGTTGAAAAATATTGGAATAAACCTTTTGGATGGAGAAAAGAATAAAAATCCAGATTATTTGAAATATCAAAAGCTTTTGTCCAAGGAGTGGATTGAAATAGAAAATTTTGAACAACTGAAATTGTATCTTGAAAAAATAAAATGTGATACATGCAAGAGAAATGGGTACGGAATTAGTATAATGGAAATTTTTGATTGGGATTAAAATTTATGATGTAGTTTAATTTTATATGAAGTGATACGCTTTTATATGATAAAATAACTACTAATCTAGAAATTAATTTTTATTCGGGGGGATTCATGATCGTTATAAATGAAAACTTAATTAAAAAAGTTATCTCTTTTGAAGAAATTATGGAGAGCTTGGAGGAAGCTTTTTTAATTTATGAAAGTGGTAATTTTTCCATGCCAGACAGGATACATGTAGAAAATAAAAAAAACACCCTGCTTTATATGCCTTGCTTCACCGACGAGATATTCGGAACCAAATCTCTTACTATTTTTCCAGAAAACAGTAAGGTAAATAAACCTGTGATAGATGGTTTTATGACACTACATGATCCGGCTACGGGAAGTCCACTTGCAATAATTGACGGAAAAATTCTTACTGCATTAAGAACCGGTGGAGTGGGAGGCGTCGGCTGTAGATATTAACAGATAAAAGTGCATCTGTACTGGGGATTATAGGGGCTGGAGTTCAGGGAATATATCAGACTATTTTCATATCTAAGGTTAGGCCCATAAAAAAAGTTAAAATCTTTGATTTAAACACAGACACAATTAAAACCTTTGTTAAATCTGTAAAAGAAGAATTACCTCATTTAGAAATAGTTGTCTGTGATACCACAGAAGAAGTTTTGACAGGAGCAGACATTGTGGTGACTGCTACCAACTCCAATAAACCTGTTCTGCCAAATAAGACACAACTTTTAAAAGGTAAATTATTTATAGGAATCGGGTCATATAAACCGTCTATGAGGGAATTCCCTGATAAATTGTATCCTCTTCTAAATAAAGTTTATACAGACACTACCTTTGCCTGTGAAGAGTCTGGGGATCTTCACTATCCCTTAAAAAATAACCTTATTACCTCTGATCAGATTTCTACGATAGGTTCTATCATCGCCAAGAAAACAAAGATTCTAGACGAAACAATGTTTTTTAAATCCGTAGGGATGGCACTTTTAGACCTCCTTGTGGCAAAAGCAATATATCAAAAAGTCATTGGTCTCAAAAAACCATAATTTTACTATAAGAAGCCGTTGTAAAGGTGTCGGGCTAACTCCAAACCTTTATTGTAAATCTTATACCTTAAAAAATATTATGTATCCAAATCAAAACTACTACTTCAAGTGGTAGTGTGTCCCAACCCACTATAGGGGCAGGATTCCAGCTTTGGGATGAAGCCCTTCTGAATTGTTTTCGGACTGCGTAATATTTCATTCTGCTGCTTAGGTAGCTCTTGTTTTTTTTATAACTCTTGCTACCGTGAAAAGATCTATATAAAAGGAGTGATATACTTTGATTAATCTACCTATACATGACCCTGTGTTAATATTTGCTATTGTTATGACCAGTGTGCTGGTCGCACCACTGTTTGCTGAAAAATTTAAACTTCCAGGGATAGTAGGTCTCATTGCAGCCGGTTTAATAGTGGGCCCACATACCTTCGGAATATTGGAAAATGATAGAACCATAGAATTACTAGGTACAATAGGCCTCTTGTATATAATGTTTGAAGCTGGCCTTGAAATAAACATCGGTGAAGTAAAAAAAAATAAACATCACAGTATATTTTTTGGACTTCTGACATTTTTTATTCCTTTTGTTATTGGTGTTTTTAGCGGAGTCTATATATTAAAAATGAATTTAATGGCATCAGTGCTCATGGCTAGCCTCTTCTCATCCCATACTCTAATAAGTTTTCCCATAGTCAGTAAATTGGGACTATCTAAAAAGAGCTCTGTATCTACAACAATAGGGGCTACTATTATAACTGATACTTTGGCATTTTTAGTCATGATAATAGTCATCGCTTCCAACCAGGGAAACCTTGGTGGATTCTTCTGGATAAAATTATTTACTTTAAGTACCCTCTATGTTGTATTGACAGGATTATATCTTCCAAGAATGACAAGGTGGTTTTTTAGAAACTACTCTTCAGAATCTGGAGTGGAGGAATATGTTTTTGTGATAACTGTGCTGTTTATATTGGCACATCTATCTCACCTTATCGGTTTAGAGCCGATTATAGGGGCTTTTTTGGCCGGGCTTGTACTAAACACTCTTATACCTGAAAAAAGCGCCCTTATGAACAGGGTACAGTTTATAGGAAGTTCTATGTTTATCCCATTTTTCTTGATATCTGTTGGAATGATAATAGACGTGAGCCATTTCTTTACAGGGACTGGAGCACTGAAAATATCACTTACAATGATTATAGTGGCTATATTGTCTAAGTATCTGGCAGCATTCGGCTTTGGTAATAGTGTAAAACTCAAAAGATCAGAGACAAACTTGATGTTTGCGATGAGTGTAAATCAGGCTGCAGCTACGCTGGCAGTTGTAATGATTGGATATAGAGTAGGGATATTCAATGAGGATATTCTGACTGGATCTATAATGATGATAGTTTCCACTTGTTTCTTGGGTACTATTTTTACAGAAAAATATGCGAAAGAGGTATTATTGGAGGAGCAGACTAATTACGAAGTTTCAGATACCGTAAAAACGGATAGAATACTTATACCTATTAATGGTGCAAATGATTTAAAAAACTTGATAGAATTTGCCTTTTTAATAAAGAAAAAGGGAAGTCACGAGCCTTTATATCCACTGACGGTGGCCATAGATGGTCAAGATGTGGAGAGGCAGATCCTAGACGGTGAAGGAGTCCTCGCCAAGGTAGTTACCCATGCAAATTCATTGCAAAAGAGTGTCATACCTCTCAACAGAATAGATATTAATGTGTCCAATGCCATAACAAAAGTTATTAAAGAATACAGAATTTCTAAGGTTATTATAAACTGGGACAAAATAAAAAAAAGCCACAATAGAGTGTTCAGCAAGATAATAGATCAGTCAGTGAAAAAATGTAACGAGACCATGTACATTACAAAGATAATAAACCCTGTAGGGATAACAAAAAACATCTTTTTAATGGTCCCGCCGTTAATTAACAGGCAGAGTGGTTTTGTAGATGAATTTTATTCTATAACCAAGATGGCCTTATCAATAAACTCCAAATTGGTAATAATATCAGATGAACCGACAAAATTAGAGTTACAAAAGATAATAGCTAAAAATACATCTAATCTCAACTATGAATTTGATACTTTAAAGAGTTGGAAAGATATTGAAGAAAATCTGATAGGTGTGATAAATGACAATGATATGATTATTCAAATGATGGCAAAGCAAGGACAGCTAGCATGGCGTCTGACTTTTGACAGGCTTCCAAATAAACTCGGAGAGAGATTTGTAGAAAACAATATGATAGCCGTCTATCTTTCTTCTAACTCAAACAGTGAAGAGGAATTTTCATATGAGAATACCAAAGGTGATATATCTATTATCAGGAGATTGCCGGAAAATAATTTTATGTTTGATTTTTCTGAAAATAATCCAGAAAAATTGTTAAAAATAATCGCAGATAATTTTTCGAACGAAATAGAAAGTAGAAAATTATATGAAGATTTGAAAGATGTACTAAAAAAATATCCGGTAGAGCTGACCCAGGAAACACTCCTTATTCATACATATACAGAATCTATCGATGATTATCAAGTATATATTGCAACAAATAAAAATAAGTTTACAGTGGAGAATGTAAAATCAAATCCTAAGGTTATTATCGTACTTTTGTCACCGAAGTCAGATCCAATGAACAGACACTTAAAGGTTCTTTCTGAAATTGCAAAAATAGTTACCGATAAAAAAATGCTTTCAGATCTGCTGGATTCTTACACTTATTCAGAATTTCTAGAAAAAATAAACCAAAGATAAAAAAGCATAAAAATTTCAAACTATATGATAATTTTATTCGAGAAAAAAATAAAGTATTAGGCAGTCTTTGTTTTAAAACACAAGATTTTATTATCTTGTGTTTTTTAATTTACTAAAATATAGCTTTTTAATTTACAGAATTTAAAAAGGTGATCCAGGTGGATCACCTATAAATGACTAGGAATATAATTTACACGTAATTTTGAAAAAACTAATTGATGGTATTTTTAGAAAAACTATACCTATTTCTTCCGGATTCTTTCGCTCTGTAAAGTTCTTCATCAACTTTTCTCACCAAATCATCTACATTTTCATATTCTGATATCTTGCCACTCTTTATTCCGATGCTGATTGTGATTTCACCAAAAGGAGAGTCTTCATGCTGAAGATAACAGACTTTCAGCTTTTTTTGAAATTTTTCAACCAATGAGATAGCCTCTGTTAAATCAGTCTGGGGCAATACCACTAAAAACTCCTCTCCCCCATATCTACCGATAGCATCTGTTTTTCTTTTGAAATTCTTTTTAAGTAAATTTCCTATTATTCTTAAAATACGGTCTCCTTCGACATGTCCATATTTATCATTGTATTTTTTGAAGTAATCGATATCAAACATTATAAGTGTTAAAGTCATTTCTGATCTTCTTGCACTTTCGAACAATAATTCACATTTTTCCATCATAA
>NZ_JBFHGC010000131.1:0-5848 GCF_041583315.1 Ilyobacter sp.
ATTTGCCTTCAGAGGAAGGTCTGCCTCAGGATTGGAAACATATCCCTTGATTCTTCCAAGGGCATCTGAAGTCACAATCATGTGGTTTAGAGGACCGTCTGTATCAGTCCTGAGAGTCATAAGGTCGTCCCCTTTTAGACCTGCACCCATTATTATCCCTGCTGTAAGAAATCTTCCAAATGCAGCTATAGCAGTGGGACTGCACTTGTGTATATCTTGAGCCTTCTGCACAACATCTTTTGAATCTACTATAAAAAATCTAGCATTTTTGCTAGCACCTCTAATAAGTCTGGCCATCTTTTGCTCCTCTCAAAATTAAATTTACAAACTTGATTTTATCATAGATAACATTTTTTTTCAATTTATATGAAGGTGACTATATTAAAAAAACTAAAGGAGACCCTTTAGGCCTCCTTAGTATCTCTCATACTGTACAAAATCTTTAAAGTCATAGTATCTTTTATCCCCCAGTATATTTCTCAGTTGGATATTACTGTTAATTTTAAAATTTTCTTTCTGTTCTTTTCTTATTTTTTTTATCTCTTTTTTTGTAAGACCAAAATACAGAAGGACTTTATCACTGGCTTCGTTTATATAAAGTTTATTTCTTTCTGGTTTCTCATAAACTTTTATTTTTTCAGAAAGTTTTTCATAGGTCTTTGCCCCTATACCCTTTATCCTTCTCAGCTCATCTATAGTTTGAAAGCCCCCTGTTATTTCACGATATTCCTCTATACCATCTGCATACTTGAGACTTATACCGTTTTTCAACATCCTGTCCACAGTGGATTTATTTATATCCAGAGGCTCATTTTTATTTTCATAGGAATTTCTTGTCACAGTAAGCTCATACTTTGATTCTTTCTTGTTTTTTTCCAGATTTAAGTTTTTATACAGTTTTTCTCCTGCAAAAATACCCAGTATCACCAAGATGAGAAGCAGGAACTTTCTGTTCTCATTCATCCCATCTCCCCTTCCAATGACTTAAAAAATTATTTTTTAAAAAGATCCAGCTTTTTTTTCAGCCTCTCTCTCATCTCTCTCACATAGGTAGCCGGTTCTTTAGGTCCTACCAGTCTGTCTATATGGTCTCTCACAGGAGATTCCGCCACTATTTTTTTAGTGATGGCTCCTCCCCCCAGACCTATTGTAGACTGGTTCTCCTCTATCATCTCTATATTAAATATAGATTCCTTGCCCTCTACTGCATAACCTAGGTTTTCTCCCCACTGGGTACTGTTTTTTAGCCTGTACATATAGTAAGGTTTAAGGGATTTTTTATGAATAAACTCTTCTATCCCTTTTTCCACAGCTTCTCTGTCGATCTCTTCCTCTTGGTGTCCGTCCTTGAAGAGTATAGAGGCTTTCTTCAGTGCCAGTACATGCACCGTGAGATTTTCCATCTGATAGTTTTCCAGTTCTTTTATTGTGCTCAGTATCTCCTTTGTACCCTCACCGGGAAGGCCTATGATCAGATCCATATTTATTATGAATCCCATATCTTTGGCTATAGCATACATCTCGTCAAATTTTTCTCTTGAAAAAGTTCTGTTGAGATTTTTCAGTGTTTCTTCATTAAAAGTCTGAGGATTCAGACTTATCCTGTCCACTCCGTACTCTTTCATTATTTCCAGTTTCTTCACTGTGAGAGTATCTACTCTTCCTGCTTCAAAGGTAAATTCCTTTATAAAGGACAGATCCACATTGTTTTTAACCGAAGCCAGAACCCTTTCTAAATCAGTTTCTGTAAGGATGCTAGGAGTCCCACCCCCGATATAGAGGGATCCTATTTTATATTCATTAGCCTTCAGGTGTTCCCCTGTGAGCTTTATCTCTTCTACCAGAGTATCTACAAATGCTCCGTAATGTCTCCCCACTCCGCTGTTTATTTCATAAGATGCAAAAGAACAGTATCGGCATTTTGTGGGACAGAATGGTATCCCTATATACATATTTATATAGTCCCTGTCCAGGTACTCCATCTCTTTTTTTACAACCTGTATAATGAGGGAACTCTTTTTTTCAGATACTTTAAAAAGGCCCTCCAAAATATCTTTTATCTCCAGATAATCATAATCTAAAGCTAACAGTCTTCTTACAAGTTTTGTAGGTCTTACCCCTTTCAGACTACCCCAGGGATAGTCTTTTCCATATATATCCAGAAGAGAGGTTTTGGCCATTACTATTTTCTGATCATCTATCCTGTCTATATGGTTTTTGTAGGTAAATTCTTTTTTTATTCCGTTGGTTTCTATGAGAAGGGTTATGTTCTCCCCCTCCTCTATAGTCCTCACCTTTATATCTCTACCCCTTGCCTCAGGAACAAGTATTCTCAAAAACTCGTCTACACTGTTTTCTGTAATATCAAAATCTGTATCTAAAATCAAACTTTAACCTCCGGTTTCTATTTCACAAGCTTTATCATATCAAACATAGGAAGCATTACTGCCAAAACTATACTTCCCACAACTATCCCCATAAAAACTATGAGAATAGGTTCGATAATTGAAGTCAGCCCTTTTATATCATTTTCCAGCTCATTATCATAATGATCGGATATCTTCATCAGCATTTTGTCCAGTTCACCAGTATTTTCACCTACAGAAACCATCCTTGAAACCATAGCCGGAAAATATTCGCTTTCTTCTAGCTCCTTAGAGACCCTGCCTCCTTCACTTACCACCACTTTCATCTTGTCCACTACCTCTTCCACCACTGCATTTTCTATACTTTCTTTTAAAATGTCAAGAGCTTGAAGCATAGGAACAGAACTTTTCATGAGGGCTCCGAAAGTCCTGGTAAATCTAGATATTACTGATTTTTTCATTAAACTTCCAAATATAGGGATTTTCAGCTTATATCCGTCCATCATATGTCTTCCGTCAGGAGTGGTATACCACAGCCTTACAAGGGCAATTAAAAATGCGATTCCTCCCAGCATGAGATACCACTTGGTTTTCATAAAGAGAGAGAGATTTAAAAGCATCCTTGTTGGAAGAGGAAGATCCACACCTGAGTTTTCAAATACAGACACAAAACTAGGCAGCACAACTACCAATAGAAAGACTGATACTGCCATTGCCACTACAAACATTACACAGGGATAAATAATTGCTGATTTCACCTTTGACCTGTTTTTATAGCTCACATCTAGATATTTTGCCAGGTCTAGCAATATGTTGTCTAGCTGTCCTGACACCTCTCCGGACTTTACCAGTCCGGTATATATCTTTTTGAATACCTTAGGATGTTTTGACAAAGCCTCAGAAAAACTCTCTCCTCCCTTGATATCCTCTATAGCCTTTGAAATGGCATCTCTCAATATACCTTCCTTCAGCTGCTTCATCTCTATTTCAAGAGCTGATACTATTGATATTCCAGCCTCTATAAGGGTAGACAGCTCTGTTGTAAATTGAGTCATCTCCTTTACCTTCACCTTTCTGAAAGGAGCCAGTATATCTCCTCCAAGAACTGTATCAGGCTTTTGGACACTTATCAGAAAATGGCCTAGATTATCTAACTCTATATTCAGTTCCGACTCATTAGCCGCTTCCATCTCGCCGTCAATGAGATGACCGTTTTTATCCCTGGCTCTGTACTTATATTTTGCCACAATTCATCACCTATAGATCATTTCTATTTTTTTTGACACTGGACCTTTTTTCAAATTCCTGTGTTGTTATCTTACCCTGTTTGAGAAGCTTTTCCAAAAAAGCATCCATACTGATCATTCCGTGTCTCATACCGGTTTCTATCATGGATGGTATCTGATATGTTTTATTTTCTCTTATGAGGTTTCCTATGGCAGGGGTTCCTACCATTATTTCACAGGCTACTTTTCTCTTGTGATCAGTAGAAGGAACAAGCTGCTGAGCAAGTACCGCCCTCAGTGAAGTAGAAAGCTGTATCCTTATCTGGGACTGCTGATCCATAGGAAATACATCTATTATCCTGTCTATTGTTTTTGCTGCACTGTTTGTATGAAGAGTACCGAAAACCAGATGACCGGTTTCTGCTGCTGTAAGTGCTGCTGTTATTGTCTCGAGGTCTCTCATCTCTCCTATAAGGATTACATCAGGGTCCTGTCTAAGTGCATATTTAAGAGCCGTAGAAAAACTTGCTGTATCGGATTTTAGTTCCCTCTGTTCTACAAGGGCCCTTTTATGAGTATGAAGATATTCTATGGGATCCTCTACAGTTATTATATGATGAGCCTTCTCCTTATTTATCTTATCGATCAAAGATGCCAGTGTAGTAGATTTACCGCTTCCAGTAGGACCCGTTACCAGTATCAGTCCGTTTTCATATTCCGTAAAGCTTCTTACCACTTCAGGAAGTCCTAATTTTGAAAAATCAGGTATTTCCGTACTCAGAGATCTTATTGATACTCCTATGGTACCTCTTTGCACATGGACATTTACTCTGTATCTTCCCACTCCTGCTATACCAAATGAAAAATCCAGCTCTTTATTTTTTTCAAAACTTTTTTCCTGATCTTCGTTTAGTATTGAGTAGGCAAGTTCTTTTACATCCAAAGGCATTAATTTTTCCTCACAGCCTGGCATATTTTCCAATACCCCGTGAATCCTGAATGTAGGTGGTTTACCTGCCACAAGATGGATATCTGATGCCTCTGCTTCCTTTGCTGCCACAAGAATGTCTGTTATGTTCATGTTCATAATTTCTCCCCCCTTATAAAAATTTAAACAAGGAATTTATTCCTTGTTTAAAAAATACTTATCAGTACTAGGATACCTAGTACAATTCTGTATACACCAAATATCTTAAAATCCCTGTTTTTTATATAGTACATAAACCATTTTATGACAATATAAGCTACGAAAAAAGATACAGCTGTCCCTACTGCCGTAAGCTGCCATTCTTCAGGGGAAAAATTCAGCCCGTTTTTCAAAACCTTAAGCAAGGTGGCTCCAGCCATTATAGGAATAGCCAGAAAGAAAGAATACTCCGCTGCCACTCCCCTGGAAAGCCCCAAAATTATACCGCCTATTATAGTGACTCCAGACCTGGAAGTCCCCGGTATCATAGCCAGACACTGGAAACATCCTATGATGAATGCCGTCTTATAAGTAAGTTTTTTTATATCCTCTATACAGTTTTCTTTTTCAAAGGATTTTTCCTTCATGAAAAGCAATCCGTATACTATTAACATCACTGCTACAATGACCACATTTCCAAAAAAATATTCAGATATATAATCATCCAAAAGAAGTCCTACAACTGCTGCAGGAAGCACCCCTACCCCTATTTTGCTCCAGAGAGATATTTTTTCTTTCGCCTCTTTCTTATTGCTTACAAAAGGACTTATATCCTTCCAGAATATCAGTACAACTGCCAGTATGGCTCCTAGCTGTACCACTATGAGAAAAGTATCCATAAATTCCTTAGACAGCTGCGGACTGTTTATAAATTCTTCTACGAGAATCATATGCCCTGTGCTGCTTACAGGTATAAACTCTGTCAAACCCTCTACTACTCCAAGTATAATTACAACTAATAATGCGCTCAACTTATTTTATCCCCCTATAGATACGAGTCTTCCTTCACCAGATAATTCTGCACGTAATCTTTGACTCCCTCTTCAAGGGTAAAAAATTCATCTGTGTACCCGGCTTTTTTCAGTTTATCCATCTCAGCCTGTGTAAAATACTGATATCTTCCTCTGAGGTCTTCAGGCATAGGTATAAATTCTATTACATCCTCGCCATTTATCTCATAGTTATCTTCCTTTGCCCTTACTGTATTCAGTGCCAGTTCGTAAAAACTTCTGGCTTTACCAGTTCCCAGGTTGTATACCCCGGATTCTGTTTCATTGTTCAAAAAGAAC
>NZ_JBFHGC010000132.1:0-5825 GCF_041583315.1 Ilyobacter sp.
ATTCCAGTTCTTTTCAGTAATTCTATGACACCATAGGGAGTACATGACTTAAATCCGTCCTCTTCCCCTATCATAACTTTTCCCAGATTTTCAGGTTTGAAACCGTCTACATCTTTTTCTGAAGCTATTCTGTTTGTCACTTTTTTTTCATCAATGTGTTTTGGCAGTGGAAGCTGAACAAGAATTCCGTTGATATTCTTATTTTCATTGAGTTTATCTATAAGTTCCAGCACTTCCTCTTCACTTGCATTTTCATCCAGAACATGTTTTTCAGAATAAAATCCTAGATCTCCGCAACTTTTAACCTTAGAGTTTACATATACTTTTGAAGCCGGATTCTCTCCTACCAGTACTACTGCAAGGCCCGGAGTCTTTCCTGAAATCTCTTTATATTTTGATACCTCTTTTTTTATCTCTTCTTTTATCTCAGTTGATATTTTTTTACCATCTATAACTACCATTTGTTTATTTTCTCCTTCCAGTAATTTAGTTCTTGAAGTTTCCCGTATAGGTCTATATTAGATACCACTACATCTTCAGGAACCTCTAGTTTTAAAGGTGCAAAGTTTAGAAAAGATTTAACTCCTGCTTTTATTAAAGTTGTCGCCACATCCTGGGCAACACTTTTAGGTACAGTCAGTATTGCTATATCTACCCTGTCCTTCGTATTTAGAAAATACTCTATCTCAGAAGTATGTCTTATCTTTATTCCGTTTACTTCTTTTCCTACCTTGTATTCTGCTACATCAAATACCCCTATAACATTGAAACTTTCCTTTGTGAACTCAGGTTCTGCAAGAAGAGCCCCACCTAGTCTTCCAGCCCCTATGATTATAATATTATTTGTTTTGTGAACTCCTAAAATCTTCTCTATTCCGCTGTATAAGATCCTTACTTGGTACCCTTTTCCTCTTACTCCGAATCCTTCCCCAAAATCTGAAATAAAATTCGACAGATCTTTTCTAATTTGAGCAGCTGTAAGCCCCATTCTTTCAGCCATCTCCTCAGAAGATATGTAATCATCGGGAGAAAGATTTTCCAGACATCTGAGATATCTAGTCAGCCTCTCTATTACCCTCGGGGATATTTTTTCCTTGTCAGTCACCAAACTAATCACGATTACTCCTCCTAAGCTATTTTATTTTGCTGTTCTCAAACTTCTCGCCAATATTAAAATAGTTTCCGTTAACAAGGTCTGCACCTGTAAGCTTTTTTTTGTTCTCAGGCTTAGCTTCAGCAATTATAACACTTCCGTTTCCGGTTTTTACAACAGGACCTCTTCCCTTTAGAAGTTCAACTATTTCTCCTGGCTCTCCTTCATATTCACGGGAGATTTTTTCAACTTTGTAAATTTTATATATTTTACCCTGGTTGTATGTATGGGCACTTGGAAAAGGATTCATCCCTCTCACAAAATTATATATTTTAAAATTTTCTTCATTCCAGTTTATTTCACAATCCTCTTTTTTGAAAGGCTTTACAAAGGTTGCTTTTTCATGATTCTGAGGTATTCTGGGAGCCTTTTCTTCCCCTATTAGCGTTACAGCTTCTAAAAGGGTTTTTGCCCCTATATCCATCAGTCTGTCATGAAGAGTTTCTAGAGTATCCTCCTCATTTATGGGAGTCTTACCCTGCAGTATCACATCTCCTGCATCTAATTCTTCAGCAATGTACATTATAGATACTCCTGATTCTGTATCTCCGTTTATTATTGCCGCATGTATAGGTGCAGCTCCTCTGTATTTAGGCAAAAGAGAGGAGTGGACATTTATTACCCCGTATTTAGGTATATCAATCAGTTCTTTTGGCAGGATTTTACCGTATGCCACTACAACTATAAGGTCTGGATTGATTTCTCTCACTATATTTAGGGTTTCTTCTGTTCTCACTGAATTAGGCTGGTATACTGGAATTTCATGCTCTATTCCATACTCCTTTACCGGTGTGAATTTTATTTTTTTACCTCTCATATTAGGTTTATCTACTTTTGTGAAAATCCCTGCTACCTCATGATGCTTGTTTAGTAAATCAAGTGACGGTACCGCAAAATCAGGGGTACCCATGAAAAGTATTCTCAATTAAACCATCCTCTCTACTTAAATTTCTTTTTTTTCCGACTCTTTTTTCAGTGCCTGTAATTTTTTTGAAACCATTCTTTTTGCCACAGGAGATAATTTATCTACAAAAAGGGTCGCATCCAAATGATCGGCTTCATGCTGAAAAGCTCTCGACAGAAGACCTTCAGCTTCTTCTATTACCACTTCACCCTTTTCATTGGTATATTTTATCTTCACCCTTGCAGGTCTCTTTACTTTTTTATATACTCCAGGTACGCTGAGGCACCCCTCTTCATGTTCCACTATTTCTTTGGAAAATTCCAGAAACTCAGGATTGATTACCTTCCTTACTATTCCGTCCTCTATATCGATTACAAAAATTCTCTTGCTTACTCCCACCTGTGGTGCCGCTAAGCCCACTCCGCCGGCTTCACGCATGCTTTCTACCATGTTATCTATTATTTCTATTATTTCATCGTTTATCTCATCCACCGGCAGAGCCTCTTTTCTTAAAACCGGGTCACCATAAGTCCTTATATCATAAACCATCTTTTTCACCTCATCACATTAAATTTATCGGGTCAATGTCTATGACCACTCTGTATTTTTCATCTCTCAGTTCAAAACTGCATTTTTCAAGGAGAGGCTTTATTGCATTCATCCTCTGTCTTGTTCCCTTGAGAAAAATCTGATACCTATACCTTCCCTTTATCCTGTATATAGGTGCTTTCATAGGTCCGTAGACCTCTACACCCTTGTCTTTTATCAATTCATAAAAATTTTTAGCATAATTTTCAAGCCCTACCTCCTCTGTGGAGGTTATCACTATATTTATTATCCTTGAAAAAGGGGGATAGGACAGTATTTTTCTCGTCTCTATCTCATCTAGGTAAAAACCCTCATAATCGCCGTCCATTATTCTCTTCATCACATGATTTTCCGGCTGAAAAGTCTGTATGAGGACTTCACCATTTTTGCTTTCCCTCCCAGCTCTTCCAGCTACCTGGCTCACCAGCTGAAAGGTCTTTTCTCCAGAACGGAAATCCGGAAAATTCATTATGGAGTCAGCATTTATGACTCCCACCAGAGTCACGTCTGGAAAATGAAAACCTTTGGATATTATCTGGGTTCCAAGCATTATATGATATTTTTTCTCCAGAAACTCTCTGTACATATTATCATAAAAGTCCCTCTCCTTGCTACTTTCAGAATCCACCCTTATCATACCGACATCGAAATGTTTTCTTATCTCCTCTTCGAGCCTCTCAGTCCCTTTTCCCATATGACTGAGATTTTTGCTGTTGCAGCTACTACAGGTTCCGGTATATCTTTTGGTTTCCCCGCAGTAATTACATTTATATATTCCCTGGCTCATATAATAATTCATAGTTATGGAACAGTGGGGACACTCTTCTACATGACCACATTCCAAGCACTGGATATATGTAGAATAGCCCTTTCTGTTTAGCAAGAGCATTATCTGCTCATCTTTTCTGAGAGTTTCAGACATATCCTTCAGAAGTTCTCTGCTGAAATAGTGACTTTTTTCATCTTTCATATCCACAAGCTTCAGCTTTGGAAGGTTTGCTCCGTTGTAACGCTCATTTAGTTCTAGGAGTTTAAACACTCCCTCTTTTGCAAAAAAGTAGCTTTCTATAGAGGGGGTTGCCGATCCTAGTACAACTTTTGCATCTTCCAGTTCGCCCCTTTTTATTCCCACATACTTTGCATTGTATCTAGGATTGCTGTCCTGTTTATAAGTCGCTTCATGTTCCTCATCTATTATAACATATTTCAGATTTTTCACAGGAGCAAAGACAGCAGATCTTACTCCGAGCACCACCTTTTTTTCCCCTGTATAAATACTGAGCCATTCTTTTGCCCTCTGCACAGGGGTCAGTTTGCTGTGTAAAATAGCTACATTTTCTCTGAATTCCCCTTTAAACTTCTTTACCATCTGAGGAGTAAGGGATATCTCAGGAACAAGAAATATAGAACCCTGACCCTTTTCCAGTGCCCTTCTTATGAGCTTCAGATAGACTTCTGTTTTTCCGGAGCCAGTCACTCCCTTGAGTAGAAAATATCTTTTTTCTGAATTTTCAATCTCTAATCTTGCTTTTTCCTGTTCCGGGTTCAAAACTGTACTCTCTTTGGAATATACCCCGTCAGCTTCATCTATATCGTAATTTTTTCCCTTATCTTTCAATATTTTTTCAAGGGAAATTACCCCATGCCTCACCATCTTATCTATTATATCTTTGGAAAACTTTTTTTCTAAGGTTGCCTTACCTATAGTCATCCTCTGAGAAAAATATTCTGATATCTCCTGATAGCCCTCTCTTGAACTATCTTTTAGAGAGATCTTTTCTTTTCCCTCAAGAACACCTTTTTCCAGGGCATCTTTGATCGTCTCTTTGGAAAACTTTTTATATAAAGTTGTCTTTGTAACTTCTGACTTCTCTCTGAAGTAATTCCCCAGATCTTGCTCTTCCTGAGTTTTTAATGGAACTTCTTCCATGAACCTGTAGTTATAAGAATATTCCACCTTTAAATTCCCAGGAACCGCAGCCCCAAAGGTCTGACCGAAGGAGCACAGATAATAATTTTTAATCCATAATAACAGCTTTATCATAGATTCAGAAAGATGTATCTGACTTTCAAGTTTTCTTGTTATAGAAAGTACCTTGAATTCAAATTTTTCACAGGTTTCCATATAAACTATCAGACCGCTCTTTATTCTTCCTCTGAAAGGAACTGCCACTCTTTCACCGATATTAAACTCATCCTTTGGATCACAATAGGTAAAAAAATCGTTTGTTCCGTCTACATAAACTCCATAATATCTCATATTTCAAACACCTATTTCAGGTAAACTTTTACCTTATTTATTTTTTCAAGACTGGTACCCTTTACAGGCCACTGGGATTCTACCAGGCCACTACCTGATATCTCCACCTCTATACCCAGCTTCCCTAGCATCTTCAGCACCTCTCTGGCGCCTTTTCCTGCAAGGTCTGGCATCTCCACCAGGGGCTCACTTGAGATGTGCTCAGGAACCTTCATTTCAGAATCTCCCAGGTATTCCACATCCCCAGGTAGGATATTGTTATACTTTATTATTCTCTTCGCCACTTCTTTAAACACAGGAGCAGCTACTGCCCCACCAAATTTATTGTAGTAAATATCCGCCTGAGGCTTTAAAAACATAAAAAGCATGAGGTACTGAGGGTTGTTTGCAGGAAAGAACCCTATAAAAGAAGCTAAATATTCTCCGTTTAGGTATCCCCCTGAAGAGCTTATCTGAGCCGTACCGGTTTTTCCACCGATTCGGTATCCCTCTATAGCCGCATTTTTCCCGGTTCCGTCTGCCACCACATGTTCTAGCATGCTTCTCATCTCTTCAGAAACCTTAGGAGATATGACCCTTCTCACCTTCTGTGGTGTATTTCTCCTGGTTACCACTCCGTCGTCTCCGGCTATTCTGTCAACCACATAGGGCTGGTACAGAATCCCTCCGTTTATCACCGATGAAAAAGCAGTTGCCAGCTGTATAGGGGTTACCGCTATACCCTGTCCAAAGGCCATGTTATTTTTTTTCAGGCCATCCCATTTGCTGTAATGCTGCATATATGGCTTCAATTCTCCAGGGAGGTCCACACTGGTTTTCTGACCCAATCCAAAACCTTCCAGGTATTTTTCAAAAGTTGCGTTACTGAACCTGTCGCTTATAAGCACCATTCCCACATTACTGGACTTTTTCAAGACCTC
>NZ_JBFHGC010000133.1:0-5819 GCF_041583315.1 Ilyobacter sp.
CCCATGGGATTCTAAAATCGCTGACACTTGTAAATGAAGATGCTATATATATATCTGATATTCCTCTAATATACGATATGGGAGCTATTAATCCTACAAAGGCAAACCCATGTTGCACACAAGGCCACCAGTGAGAAATAGTTTCATCAAAATTCTTAGCTAATTTTGATCCTTTTATGAAATTTTTAAAATTTGATTCTATAGGAATAAGGTCTGTGTTATTTTCACTGGCAAATTCTGCGGCTTCTTTTGTCGCTAACTGCCATCCCTTCGTGTCTTCTAAGGATATATCAGCTCCATGGACTATAACAAGTAAGGGATTTTTATCTACATTGTTAATATAGCTTGCTACAGAATCAACTCCTCCACTAAAAAGTAATGCTGAATTTGATTTTTTGTAATTATTCTTTATAATTTTATCGGCTATTACCTGCCCTCCAATATTTATCTGGCCATACATCTTTTGAAAACCATTTTTTATATTATTCAGTGCACTATAAAAAGTCTGGTCAATTTCTTCCACATGTAAATCTGCATTTAAAAACCAACATACCGGAAGAATATTTGACAAAAGTGGAATATTCAATATGCTCTCAGGTACATTTGACAAATCTTCATCATATTTCACATACATATTTCCATTAAAATATTGCAACCCTTCACTATATTCGATTTCGTACTCCACAGTAAAATTATCTTTAAGTTTTGTATGTTTTACTCTGATATATTCAGTCATTTAACATATCACCTTTCTTTATGCAGATATAATCTGCTATTTTATATCTGTTCCCAGAACAGATTTTGATAATTTATTAAAATCGTCAGAAAAGCTTAATTTTTCTTTATTAGAATTTATGGTTTCATCGCATATGTCCAAAAGACTATCGAGTAACTTTTCATGGTTCACCATTTTTATATAATCCAATTTCTCCAGCCATTTATAAACTCCTGTAACTTTATGATTAAAAGTTTCTAAAACAATACATGGTGTTCCTGTAATCGCACAAAATATCATTCCATGTAATCTATCTGTTATGACAAGTTTTGACCTGCTTATCTCTGTAATTATTTTTTTTAACTTTATCTCCCTAGTACTTTTATCTTGATTCTCTTCTAATACCGTGTCCATTGTTTTTACAACCTTATATTTTTTAATTAATGAAGCAGTGATACTCTTCTCAAATTTTTCCGGTAGCACTCCTTCTTTATCCTTTCTGAGACAAAGTAATACTCCATCACGTTTCCCAGTTTTTTTTTCATCAAGATATAAGACCATATCCGGACTTTTAATAACTCTGGATTCTCCAAAAAAACTTTTCATTATTTCAAAAGATTTTTCCTCTCTTGCAGCCAGAAGCAAATTTTTATGGGAATTATATATTTTCTTTGTTTTTTCCAGCTCTTTTTTACCATTTTCAGTATTACTGAAATCTATAGTTTGAGGCAGGGATACTATTCTATTATTTTTAAATTTTTTAATTATAAACCGCCTCTGATTTTCATCATTTAAATACATATCACCCATGTTTCCTCCTCCCAAAATCATAACTATATCTTCGGGAGTCAAGTAACTTTTTAAGGCTCTTCCATATTTATAAATATCATGCATGTCCAATTCTAAAAACTCGTAATCCTTAAAATTTTCCTCTATAAATTTTTTACTTGCAATGGCAATAGCGTGATCGCCCATATTTTTATGCCTTGGAGTCAAAGTAAGAATTATTTTTTTTTTGTTCTTATATTTTTTAAACCTACTTTTATAAAAAATACCCATTAAATATATTAAATTTAATTTAATTGATGTTTTTATCTCCACAATTGAACATCCCCTTTTTTATATTTACCTAACTTAATTTTATTAAATTTATATACAAAGTCGGAAAATACTTTAATAAAAAAAACTGTATTATATTTTTAAAATTTAACTCTTTTAAATACTTTTTTTCAAAATAAGGCATTGTTTTGTCTGTCAGAATATTCGTTTGTATATATTTTTTAATCTCTTTTATTTTCAAATTTTTTTCACTTTTTATATAAGCCCTGGTTATCCAAAGGAGCTCCTTTGATCTTCTCATTGAAAATGTTTTACTCAATTCTTCGTCTTTTGTTTTATATTGATTATAAAATATATCAAAAAGTTTTATTTTATCCAATTTTTTCAGACTAAATTTACTGTTCATTATAGAGCCTTCTCTTTTGGTGTAGTTTATTAATTCTGAATTTATATATCCTACCTTATCAGACTCAAGAAGAGCTCTGATGGTAAAGTCTTGATCCTCTATATATCCAATCTCGTTAAAAAAAAGTTTTTTTATTATTTCTTTTTTATATACTATGCTACAGGCATATATAAAAATTTCCAGGTTCAGATATTTCATTAAAATATTTCTGGATGTCTCAATTTTATTTACATTTTTAAATAATTCATTATAATGCTGGAATAATTCTCCATTTTCTTCAACACGCTTAAATTGAAAAAATACAACATCTGGATTTTCAGACATAAATAATTCTATAACTTTTTCAAATGCATCCTCAGTAATATAATCATCTGAATCTAAAAAAAATATATATTCTCCCACAGCCTTTGATAAGCCTACATTTCTAGCATTACTTAAACCTCCATTTTCTGATAGGTTTATAATTTTATAATTAAAGCTTACATCTTCTAATTGAGTTTCTATAATTTTTAAACTATTATCTATAGAACCGTCATTTACAAATATCACTTCAAAATTTCTATAAGCTTGGGACTCCAAACTTTTTATGGTTTTCTTGACATAATCTCCAGCGTTATAAAAAGGTATGATTACACTTATCAATTTATTATTTTCCATAATTACACCTACCTGTCAACAGTATTTCTTTCCATACAATGACAACTATAGTTAAATATTTTTTTAAACAAAACCTCTATAGATCTTCCAGTTTTAAAAGGTTTTTATCTTTTTCTGTTATTATTAAATTCTCTATTTCTTCTTCTTCTAATATTTTATCCAGTTGAATATCACCTGAAAAAACAGAGATACCGTGCTGATCCTCAGCAAAGTAATAATTGGAACTTTTGTATAAAACAACTGAATCAGACAGACTTATAAATCCGTGAGCAAATCCTTCAGGAACTGAAAAAAGGAGGTTATCCCCTTCTTTGAGTTTTACTTTGAATACCTCCTTATATGTCAGTGAGTCTTTTCTTAAATCCACGACAATATCTATTATATTACCTTTTAAACAACGAATAAGCTTAGCTTCAGGATTTTCCAATTGATAATGAAGTCCTCTTACACTGCCTTTGTTGGATATCAGATAATTATCTTCTTTGAAGTCACTATAAATTCCCACGGCAGAAAGTTCCCTGTCGCTATAGCTTTTTAAATACTCTCCCCTCATATCCTTAAAAGGAGTCATTTTTATAAGCTTCAAATCATTTGTAAACTCCTTGTCCAAAATAAATTTTTCCATTTCCCTCCTCCTTTTAAAACCTCAACCATGCATTCTTCTGAGACCTTCTTCTATGGAAATAGTACATTCCCAGTTAGGAAGTTTTTTAAAATCTCTCCAGGGATTCATGACCTCTCTTTTTCTGTAAGCTCGACCTCCCCAGTTAACAGACAGCTTATTTCCAGTAATATTCTCATATATAGATATAAGTTCTTTTAGTTTTATAACCCTTCCAGAACTAACTGCATATTTTTCATATTTGACTTTGCTGTTTTCCGCAAGATATTCATACGCCTTTATAAAGGCGTCTACAACATCATCTACATGAACCAGGTCTATAACCTGTTCTCCCGGTGATAAGTCAAGAACAGTCTCATTTTTGGAAAATTCATTTAATAAATTTATTAATTTGGGTCTTGTATCAGACTCTCCATAATTATCAAATAATTTTAAAGTGATTGCCCTTACATCTTCTCCCTGAATATAATATTCCATTATCTTTTCAAAAGATTCCTTTGTAGCCGCATAAAGGCATACAGGATTATATTCTTCATTGTTATAATGCTGCCAGGATGTACCGGTATTTACGATAAGTTTGGTGTCAGATTCTTTCATAGCTTCTAAAACCTGAGCTCCAAATTTTATGTTGCTATCCATCAGGATATCCACATCTGTTATGTTGTGTTCATCAATAATTGCTGATGCCAAGTGGAATACCACATCTGCATTTTGAGCTTTGAAAAAATCTATCAGTTTAAATATATCTCCATCATATTCAAGAATATTCACTTTATCCCTTATATCTTCAATGTTTCTATAACCAAATTCTTTTTTTGAAATTATAGAAACTTCCCAACCCCTCTTCAAAAGTTCTCTAGACAGATTTGATCCCACAAAACCTGTCCCCCCTGTTATAATTGCTTTCTTTTTCATCATAACCTCCTGCAGATCAAAATGGATTTATTTTAGAAAACTCTTCAAATGAAATTAAATTCTTATCCTTTTCTGACATAATTGGGCTGTCTATTCCCCAGTCAAATCCAAAACTATTCCAACTGATACCAAAATCACAATTACTGTCATAACATTTGGTTGCGTTGTAAACTACTGTGGTGTCATCTTCCATGGATTTATATCCGTGTGCACACCCCTTTGGAATATATAGAGAATAATGGTCCTTTTCAGATAGTTCTATAGAAATATATTTCCCGTAGGTTAATGATTCTTTTCTCAGATCTAGAATTACATCTATTATTTTTCCTCTTATCACATTTATCAACTTTTCATGATGGCAAGTCGGAATATAAAAATGCATCCCTCTTATTACATTTTTATGTGATACAGAATAATACGACTCTTTAAAATCACTGCACAGTTCATTTTCTGTAAAAAATTCTTCGTTATATATTTTGTTAAAACTTCCTCTTTCATCCTCTATATGAATTTTTCTAATTATGAATACTCCTTCAATTTCAGTCTTAACAAGCTTCATCTTCAATCCTCCTTGTTCATAAACTCCTCTATCTGATTTACACAGAGCTCATAAACATCTGTGCTCCTGTAACTTTTATACCAGTCTACAGTCATTTTCAGAGCTTGATTTATATTCAACCTAGGTTTCCATCCTAATTTAAATCTGGATTTTGAAATATCCAGTATCAAAAGGTTGGCTTCATGAAGAGCATTCGGGTCTGATACGTCTGTTACTTTTCCGGTCCCGTAAAGATTTATTAATTTTTCAGATACATCTTTTACGGTTATTATTGAATCCAGATCAGGTCCAAAATTCCATCCTTCAGAATAAGAGAGCGGTTCTTCCCACATCTTCTTCCCCAAAAGTAAGTATCCGCTCAGAGGCTCTAAAACGTGCTCCCACGGCCTTATAGCTTTGGGATTCCTTATTTCTATGGCTTTTTTTTCTTCTATATATCGTATGCAATCTGGTATTATTCTGTCCTGTGTCCAGTCTCCACCACCGATTACATTTCCAGCTCTCACACTGGAAATAGCTTTCCCGTGTATTTTATAATCTTTAGGATTAAAAAAGGATCTTCTCCATGAGCTAATTGCTATTTCGCAGGCTCCTTTGGAGGAAGAATACGGGTCATAGCCTCCAAACGGGTCATCTTCTCTATAACCCCAGATCTGCTCTTTATTTTCATAGCATTTATCAGTGGTTATCATTATTCCTACCCGGGTTTTAGGACTGTTTCTTATACACTCCAATATGTTTATAGTCCCCATCACGTTGACCTCGTAAGTCTCTACGGGTATTTCATAAGAAAGTCTCACTAAAGGCTGAGCAGCCAAGTGAAAAACCATATCCGGTTTATACTTATCAAAAACAGAAGCCAGCTTCTCTCTGTCCCTGATGTCTC
>NZ_JBFHGC010000134.1:0-5815 GCF_041583315.1 Ilyobacter sp.
CCTAGAAAAGTTTCCTCACTTAAGAGCCAGGAATAACCATCTGGTTCTTTTGTAATTTATAAAAAAATAAATCATCAGCGTACTAAAAAATATTAAAATATAGTGTTTATTTTTTATTTGTTTCGTGTTATTATATTTTTTGTTTAAAACTTCTTCAAACAAAAATAATAACCTGCAATCATCTGCCCTAGGTGATTGCAACCCCAAAACCAATGAGCCAGGCTATTATGTCTGTCTCTTTTTTTATTTTAAACCTCTATTTCTTCTAGGATTAAACTTCCCCTATTTTTCTTTACACAAAGTTAAGATATTTAAAATTGAATTGGAGACATATAGCCTAACGATGAATGCAGTCTTTTAGTATTATGGTAAATTTCTATATACTCGAAGATTGCATTCTTTAATTTTTCTACTGTTTCAATCTACCAGAAGTTCTGATTTTAAAGATTTATAAAATGATTCCATTAAAGCAATATCATATGAATTACCAGGACGACTCATGCTAGAAATAGCCATATTTCTATACTTTTCTTTGAAACTCTTTACTGGTGTACTGATAGAGATTCTCAGTATGAACAATTAAGCCTTTAGGAGTTTTTTCAGATTTTAGAGCTTCTTCTAAAGAGTTAATAACAAGCGTTTGGTCCATACTCGTATCTAAAGTCCATCCTACTACTTTACTGGTAAAAATATCGATGAAGGGAGATAAATATTTGTGTTGCTACTGGAATATACGTAAAATCATCTACCCAAATTTTATTTTTTGAATAAAAATGTTACTTGATGTCGTTGTTACTCAATGTCGTCTTATGATGATGTTACTTGATGTCGCCTCTATAGTTACTTATTGTCGTCTTAGTTGTTACTCTGTGTCGTCTCCATTGTTACTTGATGTCGCTTTATTGTTACTTGATGTCGTCTATTTTCTTTTGTATCATGCTTTATTATTGACCTACAGAGTGCCTAAAATGTTTAAAAATATAAAATATAAAAAGAAAAAGAAAGTTTTTAACGCTTTTTCTTTATTTTGTCGTTTTAATGTGGTAAATTTAACTAGGGAGGTGATCCTAACCTATGGAACAAAACCAAGTTGTAGTTCATCACAATAATTTAACAGAAAGTATTTTTTCTTTCAATGAACTTGAATTAAATACTTTTATAGTCTTAATATACAAGCTTAGAAATGGAAACAGAAAAGCTATATTTGATGCAAAAGACATAAAAAAACTTATTAATTCAAAAAACAGAAGCATGAAAAGATTTGAAATAATTGTACAGAACCTTTTTAACACAACAATAAATATAAAAACTGATACAGGCTACAAGTTAAAACATTTTTTCGAAGAACTGGAATTTAATTCTAAAGAAAAAACCATATCTATAGAAGTAAAAAAAGAATTTGAGTGGTTAATTTACGATTTAAAAGAAAAATTTACCAAATATTCTCTTCATGAATTTATAGAACTAAAAGGAGCTCAATCTAAAAGATTATTTCAACTTTTAAAACAATATGAAAACGCTACGGTAAGAACAATAGAAATAAACCAATTAAAAAAATGGCTTGGAGCAGAATCATACACAAGAATATATGATTTTGAAAAAAGAGTATTAATTCCATCTGTAAATAATTTAAATGAAAATGCATCTATTAATATAAATTATGAAAAAATTAAACAGGGACGTAATATAACCCACATAAAATTCACTATTTTTAAAACAAAAAAGACGACAGCTAGTAACAAAATAGAAGTTTTACCAGCTTCGGATTACGAAAAAGAGAGTATAAAAATAATTAAGTCAGTATCAAGATTAAGAGAGGAAGCTCAAAAAACTTTGGAAAAACAAAGCATAACAAGAAATGAATTTGAAAAGATGGTAGAAGAGTATACACAATCTGGATTGACAGTAATTTCTGCCGAAAAATTTTTAAGAATTAAATATTCTATCATTGATTAGGGGGAAACTCATGTTAAAAATAGCAATAGCAAACAATAAGGGAGGAGTTGCTAAGACAACTTCTGCACTTAATTTAATGGCTTATTATGCTCAAAAAGGATATAAAGTTTTGGGTGTAGATCTTGATCCACAGGGAAATCTTTCTGACAGTTTAGGAATAAATATTGATGATTTAAAATTTACAGCGTATGAAGCACTTAAAAGTAAAGATGTGGTTCCTTTTATAACTGAGATAAAAGAAAATTTATCAATTGTTGCAAGTAATTTAGACCTTGAGAGAGGCAATCTTGATTTTGTTTCTATGATGGGAAGAGAACTCCTTCTGAAAAAGGCTCTGAAAAAAGCAGAAGAAAATTATGATATATGTATCATAGATACATCTCCTAGTCTTTCTACATTGACTCTAAACGCTTTGGCAGCTGCAGATACAATTTATATACCGCTTAGAAGTGGATACTTCGAAATGAGGGGCTCTGGTGTCTTAATTGACGTTATAAATGATGTCAGAGAAGATGTAAATCCAGATCTTAAAATAGGAGGAGTATTTTTAACTCAATATGATTCAAGAACAAATATGAGTTTAGAAGTAACAAAAAGACTTGAAGATCATTTCGGATCTTCACTTCTAAAATCTAAAATTAGAAATAATATAGCTTTAGCTGAAGCCCCAGCATTGGCACAAGATATATTTACGTATAAGCCAACAAGTAACGGATCCAAAGATTATAAAAAGTTGGCAGAGGAAATTCTAAAGAGGGAGGGGTTTAAGTAATGGCTAGCAAAAAAGGATTCTCTATGAGCAGGGATCCACTTTCTGTTTCTAAAAAAAATAATTCTTTCATTACAGAAAAATATAATTCTATCTTTGATTATGAAAAATTTGAAATAATCGACTTGAAAGCTGAACTCATTGAGTCTGAAGAAAAGATATACAACAACTCAATGAATATAGGGAAGGCCACTTTTGAAATTGCTGAAGAACTGTATAACGTAAATCAAAAATTAGCAAATAGAGGAAACGGAGTTTATATGGAGTGGTGCTCCTCTTTGGGAATCAATAAAGACAAGAGTTCTGTTTTATTAAAAAAATATAAGCTTTTTCTTGAAACTAGTAAAAGAGAGATAATGGAGCTTCCTATTCCAGTTGTAAAAACTTTAACAAGTAAGAATAGTAATTTTACTCAAGAAGATATACTGGAAGTATTAAAGGATAAGAAACCTTCTTTGAAAATAAAAGAAATAGAGAAAAGATATTCGCAAGTTGCGAATAAAAAATCTTGCGGAATTCAGGAAGCTATAATAGTTGAAAGTCCAGAAGGGAAATTGGAAAGGGAGCTTAAGTTAAAACAGGGTAAGCTTGATTTTATAAATAGAGATATAGCTGAGAGAGAGAAAAATCTAAAAAAAATAAGGGAAGAAAGAGAGCAAATTTTAAGAGAAATTTCTGAAATAGAAAAAAATATAAAAGTGCTTATCCAAACCATATAAAGAAGGTGGTATCATGATAAACTTGTGGAAAATAGAAGAGGTAAAAAAGAAGCTTGTCAATGAATTTAACCCTAAAAAAATATATATATTTGGGTCTTATGCCTGGGGAAATCCAAATGAAGACAGTGATCTGGATATTATGGTAATAACAGAACAATGCAATAACAAAATATTGGATATGAGAAGAGGTATTAAAGCCCTGAGAGGAACAGGAATATCCAAAGACTTAATAGTCGAAAGTGAGTTGGAGTTTCTTGAAAATTCTCGAGATTTATATAAAATAGAAAATGAGATTTATAACAGGGGGTACCTGATTTATGACAGTACCAACTAAAGATTTTGAAATTATGTATTTTAAAGCAGAAAGGGATTTCAAGTCCGCAGAGATTTTAATTGAGTCCGAACTTGAAGACAAAGCTATATACCATTTTCAGCAAGCCGGAGAGAAATCCCTAAAGGCTTACCTTATATACAATAAAACTAGAGTTCCAAAAAGCCATGATCTCACCGCTATTTTAGACAGCTGTGTAGAGATAGATAAAAGCTTTGAGCAGCTATATGAAGAATATGAAAATTTAACGCCGTACTCTACTGCCTTTAGGTACATGGATACTGGAATGGGAATAATTCCATCTCATGATCTTCTTGACGAAGCTGAAAAGGACAGTAGAAAAATACTTATGTTTGTAAAGAAAAAAATTGAATCAAGCTGAGTCTAGCAAATTATTAAGGAGGGACTTTTAGTTCCTTCTTTTTTTATGGTGGGATAGCTTTGTCTATGCTGTGTCTTTAAGATTTTGGTGATCAAAATTATATTTATTATTAAAACATCTGCTTATAACCTGTCGATCTTAATCTTTTTTGGTTTTCCTTTAAAAATACGTATTGCTAATATTATAACTAGATACAAAAAAACCGATCTTATACCGGTAATTGAAGTCATTTTCAATAGACTAAGGGTATCAAAAATTTCTATGTGGAAAATATAAAGAGGAGTTAGAATTGAAAAACTCAATATAAGACTTAATAAAAATATTTTGAAAGTGTTTATAAATGCCTCTTTTAGGTCTTTGACCTTTAAAAAACTATTCTTACTCATGTCACTTCTCCTAACATTATTTTATTTTGAACGTTATTCGATTTTCGTTACAAATATCCTTTTTTGATAATAGGTTTGTTTATAAATACAAAAATTTTCTATACAAGACATTCTAAAGGGATGTCTTGTTGTAATTTGTAAGCATAATAATTTTGACATAAAACTTTTTAAATAATATACTCAAAGGGTGACACACAATTGACATATGTTTGTGAAACAGAAGGAGAGCAATTTGAAAAAAGGATTTACACTCATAGAATTAATGGTAGTAATCTCTATTATTTCACTGATATCAGCCATTGTTATCCCAAAATATAATAATGTTACATTAGAAGCGAAGGTGGCAAATGTACAGGCTAACCTCTCTAATTTAAACACTGCGATAGAAATGTATAAATTGAAAAATGAAGAGTATCCCGACTTGGAAGGAAGTCAAGATAACTTGGGGGAGTTTTCAAATTTTTACTCTAAATCAAAGATGCCAGATACACCATCTTTTGAAGGTGGTTCTGAAAGCAATAATGTAACAGCTGAAAGAACTGATGACGGAGGGTGGCTTTATTTTAAAGATGAGGGGGAAATATATGCAGATCTTCCCAATGGAGCTTATACAGGAGATTCCACTAATGAGATTTGGAATGATGAAAGTTCAAGTCCAGAAACTTCAAGCAGCCAAGTAGAAACTGCAATCAATCCTAGTTTCGAAAATTATACAATATCGCCTAATTCATATGCGCTTGTTGATGCTGGCTCAATTGACGGGTGGAGCACAACAGCAACAGATAATAAAATAGAGATTTGGAGCGATGGTTTCCTTGGAGTAAACGCAGCTGACGGAAATTATTTTGTAGAGTTGAATGCAACACAGGTAGCATCATTATATCAGGAAATAGAAACTACTCCTGGGACGACTTTGACATGGTCTATTAGTCACAGAGGAAGGACTGGAGAAGACGTTGCTACGATAAGTGTCGGGGATGGAGATGAAACCATAGTATTAGAAACTATGACTGATGGAAATACTGAATGGGGCACTTACACTGGTACTTACGTAGTTCCTGAAGGCCAAACAACGACAACATTTTCTCTTAATTCAGTAAGCTCAGCAAGTAGTTCTAACTCAGTAGGAAACTTTATAGATGCCTTTTCAGTAACAGCACAATAAATTTATAAAAGAAGCTGCTTTTATTTTTGTCTCTTAGTTTTTCATGGCTAAGAAGTTTATCTATAAAAATTGGAGGTGAAATATGAAGCAAGGATTCACAGGAATAG
>NZ_JBFHGC010000135.1:0-5788 GCF_041583315.1 Ilyobacter sp.
AAACCCCACTGGGAGAACCTACTCTATTCATAGATAAACTCTTCGTCTTCTTCTGTGTTGTCTGTCATCCCGGCTCTGTGCTTCTCTATCTTTAGTCTCTCTACTTCTATCTTCTTCTTGGAAATGAACTCGTCTTCTTTGAGCTCGTGCTTCTTAGCTTCTGTTATAGACTCTTGTGAAGCCTTGCTTGATATCTCAGGACCTAGTACTCTTTCTAGTATGTCAAAGTAGTTCTTGGCATCTTTAGAGTCTGGATGCATATCTTCATCAGAGTAAACAAATCTCCCAACTTCTTTATCATAGTTGACAAGCCTTCTGGGATCTAAGCCGATACTTTCTCTAAGTCTTCCGCTCACGCCTTGCACTAACTCGATCAAATCAATCCCTGATGCTTTTAATATTTCAGATCTTCTTACCATTAAATATTCCTGGAACTCAGGCTCCCTGAAAAGTTTGTATGCATAGGCAGCTGGTTTTTTTATCAGAGGATCTATCTCTTTGATAGCTTCAACTCTCTTTCCTCTGTTCCGGAGATAAGCTTCTGCTATGTCTATTTTCTTTTCTGTCAATCTAGCCATATAAACTTCTCCTTAAAATCAACTGTATTCAACCAAACCTTTTACAGGCCGTTGGCCTTCTCATTATTAACACGCGAGAGACAAAATATAAGTACAGTATTATTGGGGTCTAAAGAACTTCGACCTTACAAAAAGCCGACATCTTTAAGACACCTTTTATGCAAAATTAAACTCAGACCTTGTGTATATTTCAGTCTGATTTCTATTTCTAAAAGCAGTATCTCTCTACAAAACTCTTCGAGTCTTTCTATGTTGTTAAAGTTATCCCTCATTGGGCTTGAAAGCTGCTGTGATTCCAGCAGCGATTCCCTTATTGTCTCTCTATATCTTTTTATTTGGCGAGTACTCACATGGGAAACACTGGTAATCGCAAGGTTCATCACCCTGTCATCCAATGCCCACTCCTGATAGTCTTTTGCCAGACTCTTTAGGTCTCGTGGATTGAAACCCTTCAGCTTTTTTTCCAGATATGAAAGGTCATTATGCAGCTCCTGTGATAATGCATCAAACAATTTAGCACCATTAAAATTCTGAAGTTCTGATGAAAGGTAATCAAGTGTCAGATCACAGGGTTTTGATGTGGAATAGAGTGACCTGAGTCCTCCTTTGGTAAGGCTCCATTCCCCTCTGAGCCTTCCTCCCACTTCTTTATCAGTGTTCTTTTTATTATGCTCATGCAGCTTACTATAGACTTTGAAGTTCAGTCCTTTTATAAGCTCAAAAGCAAAGCCAGTAGAATAAAATCTATCCATTTTGGAAGAGTAATCACCGTAGAAGCACCGTTTTTGACCGAGGAACTTAAAGTTTTTGTGAAGCATCTTATATATAAAAATAAGTATGTTATGCATCTTGTAAAATGCGCCTACATAGAACTGCATACATAGCTCTAAATTCCCGTATTCAAGGTCTGATCTTGTAATTTCATCGCCTGTGAGTTTTGACAGTATCAAGCATACTGCTTTTTCAACCTCTTCTTTTTCAATGTTTTTTTTTACAGGTTCTATATTGTCGTCTCTGTAATATCTGGGGTAGTTGAAATCAATCATGATTCTTGTCTTTACAAATCTGTCAACCACTCTAAAATGATTTATCCACTTGTGATCTACACGGATGATCTCGTCTCCTCTTTTGAACTTCTCACTGTTTTCCAATTTGAAATCTCTAAGGATAGATGCCACTACCATGTCGGAATCCATCTTGGTAACTGCCCAGATGCTAGCTCTGTCTAATCCGATCATTTCATTCCCATTCCCCCTTTCCCAACACAGTTTTTTTTCTTGAGTTTTTACCTTTTTTAAATTTTTCATACAGGATGATAAAGGCTGATAAAAGGCCAAACCTTTCGAGGTTATTTCATTCCTTATGCTGCTTTATCACCTTTTAAAAAAATTCAAAAAATAAAAGGCCCATGGATACAGACTATTACACCTGTATCAATGGACCTTTGGTCTCTATTTTCTATTTAATTTTATTTAACGTGCTACACTTTCTACACCGTATATAGGAGTCTGTGCCATTACTTGAATAATCTGTACTTCCTGTTATTTTAACCCAGCCATCTTCAACCACAGCTAAAATACATTCACATTCTTTACATTTAATTTTTGTCATTTATACTCCTTTAGTTATAGCTTATGCTCTTATTTTTGTCAAATTCTTTTTATTTTTTATTATAAAATTTATATTTTAAAGATGCATCCATATCAAGTAGCTGTTCGAATATAATGATCAACATACCAAATTCTTTTTCTCCCATCAGTAGAAAATAAATTCCACATAGGAACATTATTAATGACAATATCATCCTAATAACTCTTTTAAACCGTCTATCATCTATCATAATGACCACTCTCGATTCTATCAAGGGTACGGTCAATTTTACGTTTTATTATTTCTCTTATATCATCTCTGTATGTTTCGAGTATGTTTTGGAACTGGTGGTGAAGTCCGTGACCTTCCAGGGTAGCTTTGAAGTGTCTACAGTGGTCGTCAAAGTCTCTTTTGATAGCTCCTGTTGAATTGGCTATCATCTGCTCGCATGTTACGATTCTATCAGCTATTTCCTCTTTTGCTTCTTCGAGTCTCTTTTGACATGGGTCCATCACAAACCTCTGAAGTGAGAGGAGTAGCTCAAAGCTCTCGCATTTGGTCTGCTCTAACTGCTGCGCCCCTCCAAAATGAATATACACATTGTTATTTTTATTTTTGTAAACAGATGTAATCATAAATCCCTCCCTAAAATATCCATGAGAACCGCACCGTTTTTTAAATTTGAAATGGTTGTGTCCTTTTCTTCTATGATTTTCAGAAATTGCTTATGCGTCTTTAACTGGTCACTCAACTCTAAATAGCCTTTATGGAGGATCTCGTTTTCTTCTTCCTCTTCCAGATCTTCATATTCCTCTATCTCAATTTGTGCTTCTACGTATTTGACTTCAAGTTTTTGGTATTTCTCCGTGAGTTTATCAAAGCATGACTT
The DNA here is from genome assembly GCF_041583315.1 of Ilyobacter sp. Classification (NCBI taxonomy): domain Bacteria; kingdom Fusobacteriati; phylum Fusobacteriota; class Fusobacteriia; order Fusobacteriales; family Fusobacteriaceae; genus Ilyobacter; species Ilyobacter sp. The sequence goes on from NZ_JBFHGC010000135.1 coordinate 3,058, forward strand.
TGGAACCATATCATTAAGCCCGGAGTGATATGGATTTAGATCTTCTAGTTGTTTTTTTAGGTCTTCAATGTGCTTTTCTCTGTATCTAAGAGCCGTATTCAACTCTTGTATATGCTTTTGTTGTCCCTCTGTGTCTTTTTCGATGCCTGTGACTTTACCCTGAAGAGTTGCTATTGTATGCATTAGTTGCTGGATCTCTTTTTCTTTTTCATCTATCACATCAAAGGCTTCTACCAGTGTAGGATCTTTGCCAACTGGTATCTCTTTTTTTACTAAATCAGGTTTTCCAATTTGACCAAATTTCTTCATTTTCTGAATTTTACTGTTAATAGCCGGAAGTGATACTCCAAGATGTTCCGCTATATCTTTTCTTGATTTTTCAAAGTTTTCTTTGATATAAGTTTCTTCTGCTGCTGTCCATATTTTTCGCATTTTTCACCTCTTATAAATTTTTGTGAGCACACTAATCTAACTTGCTGAATCTTAAGCATGGAATAAATTGATCCTCTACGCCTAAAATCTTTATTGGATTATTAAAACCTTTAGAACCAAATTTTTGAATAAATTTACCGTCTGATTTTCTAAGGTATCCCTCGTCTATTTGAAAGAAGCAATTCAGAGTTTGAAACTCTGTACTACCACATACTTCAGCAGAGATTCCTGTTATGCCTGAAACCTCCACGCTTGTAAAATTGTCTTTAGTTTTAGAGGCTTCATTTATACCTTTTAAAACTTCAATATAAGTTTTTAATTCCACTCTTTTACCTCCTGTATCTTTATATTTTTAAGTCTTCAAGCTGTTTTTTCTTGAACTTCCAGAATCTCCTAAGGGCTTCTATATTTCCAATCCCGTACTTCCTAAGGAGAACTTTGTGTTCTCCAGGAGTAAGGAATTTGCTCTGTTTTCCTAGATCCTCAAGAAACTGCACCGTTTTTTCAAGAAGTTCTTTTTCATTTCCATTCAATTTCTATCTCCCAACCATTTTTAAAGGCATCTCTAGATAATTTTTCAAGGTTTTTATCAATTCTGACACTGTTTAACTTTATTGATTTTATTTTGTGTAAAATGTTTAAAAAGTTCTCCAGATTAACTATGTGTCCTATCATGTCGTCCTCCCTAATTTAAATTTATTTTTCGTAATAACCTATAAAAACAAACTGTTTTGTATGTTCATCATAATCAAAATATGGCGGTATCACAGCACTTCTATTACTGAGTTTTCCTATTTTAAGATCAAATAATTTTGAATTTTTTTCTATGATAGTAATTCTTTCCAAGCTTTTCATTTACCCCTCCAAACTTAAGAATATAGTCCAATACATTTTGATAATTTATCCCTGTATTCCGTTACTACCGTATCAAACTCAAGTGAATAAGGCTCCGACAATTTATTGAACTTTCCTATAGGGTCAGTGCAGATCCCTGTATCAAATTCATTTACGATAAGGTTTGCAATGTCCTTAATCCTTTTAATTACTTTTGGTCTACTCAGGTTTAATCTTGGTTTTACAGGTTCTAGGTCATAATTCATCTCGATAGCTTTTACTACAAATCCAGGTCCTTTGTTGTTTGATACTGCATAATTTACTACCTGGACAAGCCTTTCTGGTGTAGTACCCAGCTTTTCAAGGTTTTTTAGTGTCCCCTCAGGAACTTTGTAATTGATAGAATTCAATGTCTTGATTATTTCTTTCTTACCGAAGGAACTACCACCAAGGGAACCACCGTGACCGCTAGTAGTGGTTTTTCTTTTTAAGTAAGTATTATTAAGTAAGTCTTTATATGTGGCATTTTCATTTTTTTGATGGTGGTTTATCTCAATGTTTTCGGTACTTACATCGTTTGACACAGGTGTGTCAACAGTGCAACCCATTGATTTTACTGGTTTAGATGGCCCTTTTGATTTTGGCTTTGACACAGGTGTGACAAGCTCGAACTGTTCCTCTTCTGTATCTACTAATTTTACTGGCTTCAAGAGGGTAGAGGGGTGTGTCAGACTGTAAACGTTTGAAGTAAACTCACCATTTTTCTTTTTTCTATTCAATTTTTTTATTAATCCAATGGAGATCATCTTGTCTATAGATCTTCTTGTTTTAACCTTGCATATTTCACCATTTTTATTTCTGATCTTGCATGCTTCTGCAATGACAGGATATGAAGGAAATGCAACCTCTCTACGATTGCTCTTTAGCTTTACCAAATACATAAAAATAATTCTCTCTGACATCTCTAAATCAATATCCCATATCTCGTTTGGGACCATTGTAAAATTTGTATTCCAGGATACTTCTATTCTCGCGTCCATTTAATTCATCTCCTATGCAGGACCTTCCAGAGTCCTTTTATTTTTTATATTCTTATTTAAAAGCCCCGAAGGGCAACCCTGGAAGGCGGCCCATGCAGACTTTTGAATAAAGATATAAGATTTTTATATTTACTTTGGTATGGTATAATTTTATATCTAAAAAGTAAGGGGATGGTTTTATGTTTACAGTTTTAACAGTTAAAATTTTATTGGTATTTTTCCCAGGTATACTGGGAGCAAAAATTATGGAGACCTTCATTCGTGGAAAAAAGAAATATACCAATACAGAATGGGCTATAAATTCTTTCATAATCGGTTTTCTTTCATATGTTTTTGTTACTCTTTCTCCACGATTCACCATTAGTTTCATAGACATTTTTTCAGATGTTCAGACTCTTAAAATTACAATGCCGATATTTATGTGG
>NZ_JBFHGC010000136.1:0-5728 GCF_041583315.1 Ilyobacter sp.
AGTCTTTTTCCTCCGGGACTAACAAGGTCTATTTTTTGAGATTTGATAGGTTTTACACCATCAGAAAGAACTCCGCTTATTTTATACATTTTCCTTTTTAACTGAATTTCGAGGTTTGAAATAGTGGAGAATTTTTCAACTCTCCTCACTAAACCGTGAGAAAAGAATCCCTCTTTATCAACTCTGATAAGGACAAGTCCCGGCTTTGCAGTTCCTCTGAACCGGCCGAAGTTGTCAGCAGTGGATTTTTTTTCTGTATCCCCGTATTTTATTGATATTTCTGCATTTTGGACAGGGGAATTGCTATCATCGATTATCCGCCCCTCTATAAAACTCGGAGATTCCTCCAGCTCCAAATTCAAGGTGAATTTTTTATTCTCGTCGGTAAAATCATAGATGAGCTGATTTTCTTCCCTCAGAAAATAACCGAATTTTTTTATGGAAAGTTTATATTTTTTCGAAGGAATATTTCCTGAAAACTTACCTGAAAAATCACTGGTAAGGGTGTAGCTGTTGTTTTCCACATCGGTAAAAATTATATCGGCTCCACCAAGATACATATCTTCGATTTTTAAGACTCCTTCTACGAATACCTCTACAGGTTTGACAGAAAAGTTGAGGTATTCACCGTATCTTTCATTGATTGGGAATCTCTGAACTCTCATAAGGATCTTATCTAGCTCCTTCACAACGATGTCGTACTGTCCGAAGTCAAGGTTCACTCTTTTTAAAAAGGAATCTGAGTAGACGGTCTTTATCAGCTCTCCCTCTTTGTAAAAAAGAATGGAAACATCGGTGAGTATATGAGTCGTATCAGGGGATTCTTTTTGGAAATATAACTGGTTTTTGGTGCTTTTCTTAACAGATATAAAAAAGTCACCTGATTTTTTCTGAAGATCTATATTGTAACTCTGGTATTCCCGTGAAACTGAGATGATCCTCTCAACTGAGAAGTATGACGGAGAGAAAAACTGAAACTTATAATTTCCTGGCTTCAGGTCTAAAAGAGCTTTGCTGTCAGTAAAGTTTATTCCGTTTTTTGACTGGTCTGACATGTCTGTATACTCGACGTATCCTCTGGGGGTGTTGAAATAAAAAGATACTGATCCATCTTTTTTTTCATCTGCCCAGAGAAGGGATGAAAAAAGGAAAATGAATATTATTGCGAAAACTTTTTTTAGCACAATAATCCTCCTCGGAGTTTATGATAAGGGAACTTTTTTGAAAAACATAAAAAAAATAACCTACTTAATTTATAACATTTTTTTTATTAGCAATCAAGAAATGTAACTGCTTTTGAAAAAACATTGTATGTGATATAATTAACTGTAAATGGATACTTATATTTGGACTTATTCTTATAGGCAGGTGAATGTGTATGAGTTTTAAAAACATTATCGATGAGAGAGAAAAAGGAAAAATAAGATTTGTAAAGTCACAAGTGGAAAAAGCCTATTATTTAGGGGAGTTTAAGGAAAATGTCATTGCCGCTCTTCATAAGGGGCAGCTAGAGGAAGACAGTGTGTACCCGGAGATATTAGAGGCGATGAAAGAAAGCGACGCTGTGCTTATGAAGATGAGAAGGGATGTTTCCTTGAAAAAACTCAAGCCTTATATTGATGAGGCCGAAAAAGTCGGGATAAAATATCAGCTTGTAGACGGTATCTCTTATAGGGGAGATGTGGCTCTTGTGGTGGTCTCAAAGGAAGCAATGGAAAATGCCGATGAAGACTTGGTAATAAGGGATATGGATCAGGATTTTATAGATGCAGGCCTTGGAGAAGAATTCAGCAAAGCCAGAGGAAAAAAAATATGCAGCAGTTGTTTTGAAAAGCTAGAAGAGAAGCTGCCTGAATACAAGGGGAGTTTCAAGAAAATGAGTTTTTTTGATAAATTGATAGGACATAAATGTGCTGCGTGCAATAAAAAATAGGAGGAATGATGGTAGAAGCTTTTAGAATAAACGGTGGTAAAGAGTTAAGCGGGGTACTAGAGGTAAGCGGTGCAAAAAATGCAGCTTTACCTATATTGATAGGAACCCTTATAGAAAAGGGAACATACGTTATAAAGAATGTTCCTGACCTGAGAGATATAAGGACACTGATAAAGTTAATCGAAAGTCTGGGGGTACAGTCAGAAAGACTGGATAAAAATTCTTATAAGTTTATAAACAACGGACTGACGAATCTTACAGCTTCTTATGATCTTGTAAAAAAAATGAGAGCTTCATTTTTGGTTATGGGACCTATGCTTGCACATGAGAAAAAGGCCATAGTTTCACTTCCGGGAGGATGTGCTATAGGGGCTAGACCTGTAGACCTTCATCTAAAAGGTTTTGAGGCAATGGGCGTAAAGATAAAAATAGAACACGGATATGTAGAGGCTGAGGTAGATGAGCTGACTGGATCTAATGTAATATTTGACTTTCCAAGTGTAGGGGCTACAGAAAATGTGATAATGGCAGCTGTAAAAGCAAAGGGGACGACTGTTCTTGAAAATGCTGCAAGAGAGCCTGAGGTAGATGACCTGTGTAATTTTTTGATAGCCATGGGTGCAAAGATAGAGGGAGTAGGAACAGGAAGACTGACTATAGAGGGAGTGGAAAAGCTCGTTCCCTGTGAATATACAGTAATGCCAGACAGAATAGAGGCGGGGACTTATATAGTTGCGGCTCTTATGTTTGACAGTAAAATCAAGGTAAAGGGAGTAGAAAGAGAGCACATTGAGAGTTTCGTTATGAAGCTTGAGGAGATGGGCGCTTCTTTTGAAATGGATGGAGACCTTTTGACGGTAACCTCAAAATTTGAGGATTTGAAACCTGCAAAGGCCACAACTATGCCTCATCCTGGATTTGCCACGGATCTTCAATCTCAGATGATGACCCTTATGTGTCTTATAGAGGGAAACAGTGAGATAAAAGAGACAATTTTTGAAAACAGATTTATGCATGTACCTGAACTCAACAGAATGGGAGCCGATATCCATGTAGACGGTCAGGTATCCCTCATAAAAGGTGTGAAGAAATTTTCATCTGCAGAAGTCATGGCAAGCGACCTCAGAGCCGGAGCATCACTGGTTCTAGCAGCTCTAAAAGCAGACGGAGAAAGTATAGTAAACAGAATATATCATGTGGACAGAGGTTATGAGCAGCTAGAGGAAAAACTGAAAAAGATAGGCGCAGATATAGTGAGAATAAAGGCTGAGGCTTAATTATTGGTTTTTACAGATAGACGTAATATAAATTTGACTTTTTAGAGTCAATGGTGAATATTTTAATATAAAGGAGTGTTTAATGGAAAAAATTATAGGATTAAATCCTGTAACAGAAGCGTTGCAGAACCCGGATACCAATATTGAGAAGATAGAAATCTTCAAGGGTCTGAAAGATGACAAGATAGGAAAGATAAAAAACCTTGCATCTAATAGAAATATAAAAGTGCATTTCATAGACAAGAGAGTGGAGAATTCACAAGGTATAGTTGCCTTTATAAGTCAGTATGATTATTATGTGGATCTAGGTGCTTTTCTTGAGAAGATAGCTGCGGATGAAAAATCCATAGTGCTCGTATTAGATGGTGTCCAAGACCCTAGAAACTTTGGTGCTATCATTAGGAGTGCTGAGATTTTTGGTGTAAAGGGGATAATAATCCCTGAAAGAAATTCTGTAAAGATAAATGAAACAGTTGTAAAAACTTCCACAGGGGCAATAGAACATGTGGATATAATAAAAGTCACAAATATATCTGAAGCTCTACAGAAGCTGAAAAAGCTGGACTACTGGGTGTATGGAGCTGAAGGCAGCGGTGAAAAATGTTACTATGAGGAAAAATATCCGAATAGGACAGCTCTCGTAATGGGTGGCGAGGGATCAGGAATAAGAAAGAAAGTAAAGGAAAACTGTGATATTTTAGTAAATATTCCTATGTACGGAAAAATAAATTCTTTGAATGTTTCTGTAGCAGGGGGGATACTTCTTTCTGAAATTGCGAAGAAGATCTACTAAAATTTTAGAAGTGCTGTGTTCTTTTGGTTAGGGTATAGGGGTTAAGGGGGTATTCTATGGCGGTTGAAATGATTACTGATGATGTTTTGACGGAAGCTCAAAACGGTGATCAAGAAGCGGTAAGAAAAGTTTTTGATTATTACAAAAATTTCGTGTTTTTAAAAGCTAAGAACTACTTTTTAATTGGAGCGGACCGAGATGATCTGGTCCAAGAGGGAATGATAGGACTTTTGAAAGCGATAAGGGCTTATGATACAGAAAAAGCAGCTTCTTTCAAAACTTTTGCAACAATCTGTATAAAAAGGCAGCTTATCACTGCGATAAAATCTGCTAATTCCCAAAAGAATTTTGCACTCAATTCTTCAGTAGGAATATACAATGACTCCAATGAGGATAGGGAAGTTCCCTATGCTCGTGGCCTAGAATCTTACGTGACATACAACCCTGAAGAGATGTACCTTACTAAAGAACAGATAACAGGACTGAAAGAACACCTGCAGAGCACCTTGAGTGAATTTGAGAATGAAGTTTTTCAATATATGCTCTTAGGGCATACTTATAAAGAGATATCCAAGAAGCTTGGAAAAAAAGTGAAGTCTGTGGATAATGCTATACAGAGAATAAAAAGAAAAAGTGAAGCCTGGCTAGAAACCTATAGAAAGGCTTAAAAACAAAGGGCTACCTTTTAGGAGGGAGCCCTTTTTATCTTGAGGATTTTTTTTATTTGTGGTATATTTATATGAAAAATGATTTTACAAAAGGGAGTGAAACCTGTGAGGGAATACGATTTTAAGAGTATAGAATCAAAGTGGCAGGATAAATGGAAACAGAACAGCATATTTAAAACAGAAAACAAAGTAGAAAATAAAGAAAATTATTATGTTCTCGAGATGCTTCCTTACCCGTCTGGAAAGCTTCACATGGGGCATGTTAGAAACTATACGATAGGTGACGTAATAGCAAGATATAAAAAAATGAAGGGCTACAATGTGCTTCATCCTATGGGATGGGATTCTTTTGGACTTCCTGCTGAGAATGCAGCGATACAAAATGGAGCACATCCTGCAATCTGGACAAAATCAAATATTGAAAATATGACGAAGCAGCTTAAAAGTCTTGGGTTTTCATATGACTGGGATAGAGAGATAGCCTCTTACAGAGATGATTATTACAAATGGAATCAGTGGATTTTTAAAAGAATGTACGAGCAGGGTCTTGTTTATAAGAAAAAATCATCTGTAAACTGGTGTCCGGATTGTCAGACGGTTCTTGCCAACGAGCAGGTTGAAGACGGAAAATGCTGGAGACACTCCAAAACAGATGTTATCCAGAAAGATTTAGAGCAGTGGTATTTTAAAATAACAGACTATGCTGATGAACTACTGGAAGGGCACAAAGAACTGAAAGACGGATGGCCGGAAAAAGTAGTGACGATGCAGAAAAACTGGATTGGAAAATCTTACGGTACAGAAGTTAATTTTAAAATTGTAGAAAACGGTGCAGATTTACCTGTGTTCACGACAAGAGTAGACACACTTTGCGGGGTTACTTATTGTGTAATAGCCCCTGAGCATCCTATGGTAGACGAAATTTTAAAAGTGAACCCGTCAATAAAAGAAACTGTAGCTGGAATGAGAACCGAGGATGTAATCAGCAGAACAGCAGAAGGGAAAGAGAAAAACGGGGTATTCACAGGTTGGTATGCAGTAAATCCTGCAAATGATG
>NZ_JBFHGC010000137.1:0-5721 GCF_041583315.1 Ilyobacter sp.
CACCGGGAAATTAGTAGTTTTTATCATATTTCCTGTTATTGGTGCATTGATCTCTTTATTTTCTATTGACACCCTATATAAATTTTTAAATACTGATATAATTCTGCCTTTCATTTTTTCCTCCTAATTATTATATGAATTGTTAACGGAGGTCTTTTTTTATTTCAGGTTTCCTCCAAAATTTGCTACTATCATAATTCATCTCCTTTTTTTATTAATAACTTGGTTCATTATAATCTAATTTTATCTATATTTCTTGTAAAAAAACGACAAAAAAATCCTAATCAAGGCCTTTACCCTATTTAGATTATTAAATTTTTAATTATTTTTTATCTATCATAAATATAATTCAAAAACTTAACAAAATATTTTATGGTGTTAGTATAGATATTGGACTGAATTAAGTTGTTTCTTTGAGTATCCACAAGAGATAAGAAGAATGATGCATACAACAAATACAATTGAAAGTATTAATAGCCAATTTAAAAAGATAAGTAGGTTTAAGGCAATCTTTCCTACTGATGAATCATTAGAAAAAATATTAAGAATATTAGTAATAATTCATCCAGAACAAGCAGAAAAATATATGTAAAAAGAGAGCCATTTTAACAGCTCTCCCTCTAGTAGTTAGGAATTGAATGTACACGTAATTTGAGATAGACCCGAAAAAAAGTACAATTTCCTATGTGCCTCTAGTATCAGCTTATCCGAAACTTACAATCTATTCTCTTTAGAATGCAAGTCTTTGTCTTTTTCATACTACACACCATTATCTCTTCTCAGTTATGAGTTAGGTCGTCCATTCCATAATAAATTCTACTTCATTTGTCGCTACTTCCAATTTTTCAGAAATAATTTTAAATCCCTGACTCTTATAAAAATCAATAGTTTTTTGGTTTTTCTTATATACATTAAGCCGAATTACCTCTCTGCCTTCCTTCACATGGTTTATAAGATTTTTACCTATTCCCTTACCCTGCTCTTTTTCATCTACAAATATAGCAGCAAGAAAATTTTCTGCCATAGCTACAAATCCTAATATTTTCCCACCTTCAACTGCAATATATGTTTCTGAAGCAGGAAGATACTTTGTTGCCATTAATTCTTTATTTTTTTTCCAGAAATCTGATGATATAAAATTATGAGCTTTTACAGATACCTCATACCAAAGCTCTACGGCCTCTAAAATTTCTTCTTCTTTTATTTTTCTAATTGCCACTTTTTCCTCCATATTTTTAATCTTATTTTATTTTCACAGGGAAGCAATAATTTTATCTATTCTTTCCTCCCAAATAAAATACTATCATAAAATTCAACTCCTTTTTAATTCATAATATCCATAGTATCACTTCTTAAATTATTCTTATTGTAAAAAAACGTCAAATCCAGATAGTAACTTCATAAAAATAATAAAAAAATTCTTATTCTGGAAGTTAGTATCTATTAATAATTTTAAAAAATCTACACATAGTACTCTTAGATTAGGTCAAAGGAAGCTCTTTAGGCCACGCTCCGTTTTTTAGTAGAAATATTTCAAAAGTCATCCTAGCTGTAAATAATTATCCAAGATCATTAAAGTAAATACAATTCCCTTTATATTTACTTTCGTTACTTCCAGTAATTTTTATTTATTTAATAAAAGTAAATTCCAAGTACTCCTAATATGATAAAGAAAAAAGGATATCCGAGACCGTTTATCCCTGCCATACTCCAAGTATCGCTTCTTAAGGGAATAAACATCGTGTTCTTCTAACAGAGGATCTATAGCTGGCAGAGATGGTCTAGGTTCCCCCAATCCTGTACTTATTGACTCAGCGAAGTGTTGCCCGATATGGATCGCACTCTACAAATGAAGGGGGAATATCCGTTAAAGCAGTATATAAGTTTGTATCCTTCAAAGAATCGTTCATAATGTAAAGAGAACTTGGGTGTATTGTGCCTATATTTTTTATGCAGATGTAATTATAAGAATTTTAGGATTAGAAATTAAAATCATCTTTACAAAACAGAGTATTTTGTTTACAATATTGTTATCAAATTAGAAAAAGTAGGGGTAAAGAAGATGAATGATTTAAAAACATATGAAATTGTAGCTATTGCTATTGAGGAGACTAAAAATTTGGTTTCTGGGGATACCTTTATGGTTAAAGATCTTTTTATTGGATATAAATGGAAAAAATTATCTCCAACTATGAGAAAAGACGTTGGAAGACAATTTTTATTTAAAATAGAAGAATTTAAAAATCTAAATATAGAGAAACTTGAAAAAAATGCAGCTAGTCAACAAATTTATAGAAAAAATTAACTTAAAGGAGATCAACTATGAAAAATACTAAAGATATTTTATTGTATGAAACTGAAGATGGAAGATTGTCTTTTGAAGTTAATTTAAATAAGGAAACAGTCTGGCTGAGTCAAAAAGAGATGGCAGAATTATTTGGGAAAGATAGTGACACCATTGGAACTCATTTAAAAAATATCTATAAATCAAAAGAATTAGAAGAAATTTCAACTACCGCAAAATACGCGGTAGTTCGTCAAGAGGGGAAAAGAAAGGTAACGAGACAAATTAAATACTATAATCTGGATGCTATTATTTCAGTAGGTTATAGAGTGAATTCAAAGATAGGAACTCAATTTAGAATCTGGGCAACTAACATTTTAAAAGAATATCTAATCCAGGGATATGCTATCAATGAAAAACAATTAAAAGCTCAGAATGTTAAATTGATTGAATTACAGAATACCATCGAAATACTGAAAAGAACTGTTGAAACCCAAAGAATTGGGCTAGATGAAGCCACAGGATTGTTAAAAGTAATCTCAGACTATTCATATGCACTGGATCTATTGGATGCTTACGATCATCAAAATGTTGAAATAGCAAGTTTCCATAAGAGAGATGCTTATATATTAACCTATGAAGAAGCTATGAGAGTAATTGAAAGTATGAAAACTGAATTTGCTACCGATCTATTTGGAAATGAAAAAGATGATTCCTTTAGGGGGTCTCTAGGAGCCATATATCAAACTGCTTTTGGAGAAGAGGTTTATCCAAGTATAGAAGAAAAAGGTGCCCACTTACTTTATTTTGTAGTGAAAAATCATTCTTTTAGTGATGGAAACAAAAGAATAGCAGCGGCAATATTTATATATTTTATGGAAGCAAACAGGATTCTTTACAGGGAAGATGGTAGTAAACGAATAGCTGACAATACATTGGTAGCTATAACTCTAATGATTGCAGAGAGTAAACCAACAGAAAAAGAGACTATAGTTAAAGTTTTGGTTAATTTAATCAATGAAAATAATTAATCCGGGAATATATGTTTTTTTTTACTGGATTAATCTTATTAGATCAATCAATACTATAGCTATATTAAAATAGTAGATAATCTTTTTTAGAGAATTTCAAAAAATTAGGAGAAGTAACCATAGTAGATATAAGTCACCCTTATATTAACTTTCATTACTTCCGCTAATTATTATAGATAACTTATGAATGAATATTCTGAAACTTACATAATCGTAATTAATTAAAATTATCATTATAACCGCCAATTTATTTTTTTGTTTTGTTTTGCGATAATCCCTAAATTATGTCCTAAATTAGATTGACATTATATACAATGTTGTTTATAATGATTCTATATAAGAAAATGAAATTTTGGAGGTATTATGAAATTAAAAGATCTTTTAGAAGAAGCTATAAAGCAAACTAAAAATTTGAACTCTGGTGAATTATTTATGGTAAAAGAATTATTTAGAGGAGTAGAATGGAATAGAATTGATAGAGGTTTAAGGATGAACTTAGGAAGAGCATTTTTATTTGAAATAGAAAAAGATTTAACTCTTAATATTGAAAAACTAAAGAAAAACTCTGCAAATCAACAAATCTATATAAAAAAATAATTAAGGCAGGTATTATACAATGGATAAAGATATAGTGATTTTAGGAAATGAAGAAATAAAAAATAATATATATACTATTCGTGACTTACAAGTTATGCTAGACAAAGATTTAGCTGTATTATATGGAGTTGAAACAAAAGTTTTCAATCAGGCTATCAAAAGAAATATTGATAGATTCCCTGGCAATTTTAGATTTCAATTGACTGAAGATGAACATGAGAATTTGAGGTCACAAACTGTGACCTCAAATTCTCAACATGGTGGTAGAAGATACCTGCCTTATGTTTTTACCGAACAAGGTGTTTCAATGCTTAGCGCAGTTTTAAAGAGTAAAACAGCTATCGAAGTAAGTATCAAAATAATCAATAGTTTTGTTAATATGAGAAAATTTATATCACAAAATTCTGATATTTTTAAAAGGCTAGATCTTATGGAAAAAAGACAAATTTCATTTGAAATAAAAACAGAGGACAAATTTGATAACATTTTAAATGCTTTAGAGGATAAGACCCTTAAACCAAAACAAGGGATTTTCTTTGAAGGACAAATGTTTGATGCCTATGTTTTTGTGGCTAACTTAATCAAAAGTGCCAGTAAATCTATAGTTTTAATAGATAATTATGTAGATGAAACTGTTTTAACGTTGCTATCAAAAAGAGACAATAAATGTAGTGCTATTATTTACACTAAAAAACTGACCAAACAACTAAAATTAGATTTAGAAAAACACAATTCTCAATATCCACCTATAAAAATAAAGGAACTTAAAGAGGCTCATGATAGATTTTTAATTTTAGATGAAAAAAATATCTACCATATAGGTGCTTCATTAAAAGATTTAGGGAAAAAGTGGTTTGCATTTTCAAAATTTGAAATTGGAGCTATAGAAATTTTAGGAAAATTAAACAATTAAATGGAAACTCCTAAGATCTAGATTTAAAAATCTAGGTCTTTTTTTATCCATCCAGACCCACTGGATAGAATAACACGAAGCCCAGCCCCTAAAGGAGAGATCTTTTGAGTACGGAAGGGATAATTGGTCTCGGACATCCGATTTTAGTCCAATACTATAGTACTTGACTTCTATGATCTATTTTATTTAATTGCTATTATATTAATTTTACTCTTTTTTATATTTCCTTGACAAAGGGTACAGTTTAATCCAGGATACTTTTTTAAGTTTTAAAAACCCTTGTATTCCCTACTTAACAAAATAGCATTTTGTTAAGTAGAAAATCTAATGAAAACATATGATCAAACTTGTTTTATATATTTTTATATGTTATGATTAATTTGTTAATTAGAAATCATAGTAAAACAGGCGGTTAAAGATGAAGAAGAAAATCGAAGGATTTGAAGATGAAAAAGAATTAAAAATCTTTGAAGATGGACTAAAAAATAAAAATGAGCTTATTTTTCACTTTTGGAAAATATCTCTTAATTTAGCTTTAAGAGTTTCCGACACGTTAAAAATTACAATTAAAGAGGCTAACCAATTTTTAAAAAATGGATATTATATTTCAAAAGATAAAAAAACTAAAAAAGCTAACCAAGTGGCTTTAAATGAAAATTGTATAAAATCCATAAAAAGAGCTTTAGAGATTAGAAAAGAAATAAAATTAAATATTGAGAATGAGTTTCTTTTTGTTGGTCAAGGGAATAGAGTAGTAAATAATAAAAATCATATATCAAGAATATCAATTCATAACATTTATACAGAGATCGCAGACTACTATAATTTAAAAACTAAAATATCTACTCATACAGCACGTAAGACATGGGGTCTTGTAGTTTATAAGAAAACTAATA
>NZ_JBFHGC010000138.1:0-5719 GCF_041583315.1 Ilyobacter sp.
ACTGAATGTCCAGCTACATAGTCAGCTTTTATCCCTTTTTCTTCCATAAGTTTAGAAAGAACAAGACTCATTGCAACAATTGCAGGCTGAGTATATTTAGTCTGCTTAAGGTCCTCTTCAGGTCCTTCAAACATAACTCTTTTAAGATCAATTTCCATATTTTCAAAAATTTCATCAAAATATTTCTTTGCTGTTTCATTATTTTCGTATAAATCTTTTCCCATGCCAACGTATTGAGCTCCTTGTCCAGGGAAAACAAATGCAATTTTAGACATAGATTCCTCCTTAATTAATTACACATGTATTCTTAATATATCATAAGGTAAACATGATGTCAACCTCTTAAAAACACTACTATTTAATAGGCCCACTTTATAACTGCAGAACCATAGGTAAGACCTGCTCCAAATCCTGTAAGAGCAATAAGGTCTCCTTTTTTTACAAGTCCTTTCTCTAGAGCTTCTCCTAGAGCTAGCCCGATAGATGCAGCAGAAGTATTACCGTATTTATTTAAATTTATATAAAATTTATCCACTGGAAGTTTTAATCTTTTTGCAGCAGACTCTATTATTCTTTTATTTGCCTGGTGAGGGAATATCATATGAAGATCCGTAGTTTCTTTTCCTGCAAGCCTGAGTGCTTCAAGTGTCGCCTTTGGAAGCGCCTGAATTGCAAATTTAAATACATCTTGCCCCTTCATTTTTAAGAAAGTCTCTCTGTTTTCAACCTCTTCAATTGTTGCTGGCCTTTTGGTTCCTCCGGCAGGCATTCTCAAAACTTCATCATCTTCACCTTCAGATTTTATGTAGCTAGAAAGAATTCCGTATCCGTCTTCTACCTCTCCTACGACCGCTGCTGATGCACCGTCACCAAAAAGTATACATGTGTTCCTGTCTTGCATGTCTACCACTCTAGAGAGAGCCTCAGCCCCTATTACAAGTATCTTCTTATACATCCCGGCCTTTATCATTCCAGATGCTATAGTTAGTCCGTATACAAATCCACTGCACGCAGCCTGTATATCAAAGGCAGCTGCGTTGACTGCTCCGATTTTTTTCTGTACTATACACGCTGTATTTTGTATCAGATAATCCGGCGTACAAGTCGCCAGTATTAACATTTCGACATCTTCAGCTTTCATCCCTGCAGCTTCTAGGGCTTTCTTCGCTGCTTCAGAAGCTAGATCCGAAGTTGCCTGGTCATCAGCTACAAATCTTCTTTCTTCTATACCACTTCTGCTTCTTATCCATTCATCACTTGTATCCACAATTTTTTCAAAATCAAAATTTGTCATAACTTTTTCAGGAACATAGATACCCATACCTAATATTCCTGCACTTTTTACATTCATTCTAGGCCTCCTTGTCGATTACTTTCTTAAGTTTCGCTGTTAGATCTGCCTCAGCAAATTTTTCTGCTACTTTTATAGCATTTTTGAATGCTTTCCCATCAGAATTTCCATGTGCTTTTATAGATATCCCGTTGAGTCCAAGGAAAAGTGCTCCACCATATTCTGATGAATCCATTTTTTCTTTCATTCTTCTGAAAGCAGGTTTTAAGAGAAGCGCTCCTATTTTCAAAACAAAACTACTTTTGATCTCTTGTTTCAAAAAATCGAAAATAAACTTTACTACTCCTTCTCCTGTTTTCAAGACAATATTCCCGGTAAATCCGTCTGTTACTATTATGTCAACTTCACCTTCCATCATATCACGAGGTTCAATATTGCCTACAAAGTTTATTTTATCATTTTCTTTCATCAGAGTATAGGCCTCTTTTGTAATTTCATTTCCTTTTCCCTCTTCTTCTCCGATATTTAGAAGTCCTATCTTAGGGTTTTTGATATCTAGAAGCACATCAGCATATACTTTTGACATAAGTGCAAATTGATTTAAAAATTCAGGTTTACAGTCTGCATTTGCTCCTGCATCTAGCATGACAAGGTGACCATGCTTTGAGGGAAATATAGTTGTTATCGCCGGTCGCAGCACACCCTTTATACGCCTTAGTTTCATCTGGCTAGCTGTCATAAGTGCCCCTGTATTTCCTGCAGATACTACGGCATGGGCTCTGCCCTCAATTACGCAGTCTATGGCTACATTCATTGATGCCTTAGGTTGCTTTTTCACTGCCATGGCAGGGCTCATTTTTTCATGCACATCTATTATCTCATCGGTATGTTCTATCGATACTCTGTTTTTATCATAATTGTGTTTTTTCAGTTCTTCCTCTATTAATGTTTTATCCCCTACCAATATTATCTCAAGGTGGCTCATTTCATTAAGAGCCATTACAGCTCCGCTCACCGCCTCCACAGGAGCAAAATCTCCTCCCATAGCATCCAATGCTACTTTCATCTAAACCTCCTATAATATAAAATCCTTTATCATTCTAGCAAAATAAAAAAAAAAAGACAAGATTTTCATCCTGTCTTTTTTTAGAAACTACTCAGCTGTGTTAGCTAATACTTGTTTCCCGTTGTAATCTCCACACTCTAAACAGATTCTGTGAGGTCTTCTAGGAGCTCCACATTTGTCACAAGTAGCTAATCCTGTAACTGTTAATCCATCATGAGATCTTCTCATGTTCTTTTTAGCTTTAGAAGTTTTCTTCTTAGGTACTGCCATTCTTAGTCCCCTCCTACTCAATTCTTATTTAAATTTAGTTTTTTAATTCAAACAATTTTTTCCATCTTAGGTCTATGCCGTCATCTTTATATTTTTCCATCTCTTCCAGACCACCGCATTCAGGTTCACACGCTGGGTAGGGAGACATTTCCAATATAATATGTTCTCTGACAAGTCTAGCAACATCGATCTCGCCATCAACAGCTTCTCCTAGTTCCACATCGTCAATCTTACACTCATCTTCTAGAGAATTCAAGTATCCCTTGAAAGATTTTGGTTCTACAAAATTCCCTTGAAACTCTCCGGAAACATCCAATGATATCTCTTTTAGGCACCTTACACAGGTAGTTTTTATCTCTGCATTGTATTCTCCACAGACAAAAAAACCTTCATTTTCAACTTTTGCATAACCTTTTATCTCCACTGGAGATGCTAGAGTGAGTCCTTCCATTTTACTGACTGTAAAATCAAAGTCAATCCTTTGTTTCTGACTAGCCCTTATTTCATCTATTTTTATAATCAAGGCCATCCTCCTCATTATAAAACACTCAGTTATTTTACTGATAATTTAGAAAATTGTCAAGTAATTTTTCTTAACAAAGGTTTTAAAACTATTTAGCAGTTCATTTTACCAAAGTTTCCATTTTTTTTCAAGCTTTCAAAAAAATAATATTCATAAAAAAATGAAATTATAAAAAATAATCGGACTATACGTTAAAAAGAAACTCCATCAGGTCTCCGTCTTTAACAATATACTCTTTCCCTTCGAGTCTCAGAACCCCAGCCTCTTGAGAACCTTTCCATCCATTATTTTTTATGAACTCCTCATAAGCCACGACTTTAGCTCTTATGAATCCCTTTTCAAAATCCGTATGGATCTCTCCAGCCGCTTTAGGAGCAGTATCTCCTATTTTTATTGTCCAGGCTCTTACTTCTTTTACCCCGGCTGTAAAATAAGTCTGAAGACCTAAAAGTTTAAATCCGGCTCTTATAAGCCTGTTTAGACCTGGCTCTGTTACCCCTAGCTCTTCGAGGAACATAGACCTGTCCTCTTCTTCCATCTCTTGAAGTTCCGCCTCTACTCTTGCTGACACTATGGCAACTTCTGCATCCAGGCTCTTAGCATACTCTCTTACTTTTTCCACATACTCATTTCCTGACACAAGATCCTCTTCTGCTACGTTGGCTGCAAACATCATTGGCTTCAGTGTAAGAAACTGATATGCCTTCAGTAACTGGTTTTCCTCTTCTGAAAGTTCTAGTGTTTGTAAAAGCTTGGCTTCTTCCAAGTGAGCTTTTGACTTTTCAAGAACCGGCACTAACTTTATCGCATCTTTATTTTTTGCCTTAAGAAGTTTCGACTGTCTCTCAATGGCTCTCTCCACAGTTTCTAGGTCAGCAAGGATAAGTTCTGCATTTATCACCTCTATATCCCTTAAAGGATCTACAGAGCCCTCCACATGGATTACATTTTCGTCCTCAAAGCATCTTACAACCTGACATATTGCCGCTGTTGATCTTATGTTTGACAAAAATTTATTTCCAAGGCCCTCTCCGTTAGCTGCACCCTTTACAAGTCCTGCTATATCTACGAATTCCACTGTAGCATGCTGTACTCTCTGTGGATTTATTATCTTTGACAGAGCGTCTAATCTGCTGTCAGGCACAGTAACCATCCCGATGTTCGGTTCGATTGTACAGAATGGATAATTTGCAGCCTCTGCTGCACCTGCCTTTGTTATGGCATTAAAGAGTGTTGATTTTCCAACATTAGGAAGACCTACAATTCCTATTCCAATCATTAAATTTCTCCTCCTAAAATATCAAAATTTTTCCTGTCAATTTTATCACACATTCAAAACTTTGTAAACCTGATCAAGTTTGCTCTGAAATCTCTCTTCATAAAAAAAACCAGCCTCAATGATATTACACAGATGGCTTTAATATAAAAATATTATCCGATTTTTCGATGCTTTCACAATTTCATAAAAAATCTTACTGAAATTTTAAAGTCCTCGGGAGATATCCCGAGGACTTTATCAATCTATTATTTAACTATAAGAGTTTCACCTGTCATCTCTGCAGGTTTTTCTATATTTAATATGTCTAACATAGTCGGCGCCAGATCGGCTAATTTACCGTCTTTAACCTTAGAGTTTTTATACTTGTTTGAAACAAGTAAGAATGGTACATCGTTTGTAGTGTGAGCAGTGAAAGGTACATGAGTTTCAGGATCCTCCATAAGGTCCACATTTCCATGATCTGCAGTCACAAGAAGTGCCCCGTCTTTTTGGATTATCTTATCAGCTACCCTGCCTAGGCATTCATCTACTACTTCTATTGCTTTCTTAGCTGCTTCATAGACTCCTGTATGTCCTACCATGTCAGGATTTGCCAAATTAACCACAATTACATCATAAAGATCATTTTCAAGAGCTTCCACTAGCCCATCAGTTACTTCATAGGCTGACATTTCAGGTTTAAGGTCATATGTAGCCACCTTAGGAGATGGTACAAGCTTTCTGTCCTCTCCTTCGTACTGTGCCTCTTTTCCACCGTTAAAGAAAAAAGTTACGTGAGCATATTTTTCAGTTTCAGCAGTTCTCAGTTGCTTGAGTCCGGCTCTAGATACGACCTCACCGAAAGTATTAACAAGTTCTTCATCAGTATAGACTACAGCAGCCTCTATACTAGAATCATACTGTCTCATACAAGTAAACTTGACACCGAGATACTTTCTTTCAAATCCTGTAAACTCTTTGTCATTTATAGCTCTGGTTATCTGTCTTGCTCTGTCTGGTCTAAAGTTGAAGTTGATGAATACATCTCCCTCTGACAACTCGGCCCCTTCTACAATAACACTCGGGATCACAAATTCATCTGTTTCTCCCTTGGCATAAGCAGCTTCCACAGCAGATTCTGCAGATTTTGCTTTTACCCCTTCTCCTTTAGCTATTGCATCATAGGCCAGCTTAGTTCTCTCCCAGTTTGTATCTCTGTCCATAGAAAAATATCTTCCCGAAACAGTAGCAATCTTACCTACTCCGATATCTTTCATTTCATTTTCTAATGTCTTGATATAACCTAGAGCC
>NZ_JBFHGC010000139.1:0-5670 GCF_041583315.1 Ilyobacter sp.
GGGTGCAATTTGGAATGTGCTGAAAAATTAAATGATCTGCTTAAAGGTGAACTATCAGCCGATATGATTGCCGCCTTAATCGTAGAACCTGTACAGGGAGAGGGTGGCTTTATCGTACCTCCAAAAGGATACTTGCCAAAACTTCAGAAAATATGTAATGATAACGGAATACTGTTTATAGTTGATGAAATTCAGGCAGGGTTTGCCAGAACAGGTAGCCTGTTTGCATCTGAACAGTTTGATATTGAGCCTGATATGATAACAATGTCAAAATCACTTGCTGCTGGAATGCCATTGGCTGCAGTTGTCGGAAGAGAAGAAATAATGGAAAACCCAATTGTAGGTTCTATAGGAGGAACTTTTAGTGGGAACCCTGTTGCATCTGCTGCCGCTATTAAAGTTCTTGAAAAAATAGAAAAGGACAAACTTGCAGAAAAAGCTAATATTATTGGTGAAAAGATCAAATCAAGACTTTATGAAATGCAGAAAAAATACCCGGTTATAGGGGATATAAGAGGACTTGGAGCTATGTGTGCAGTTGAGTTTATCACAGATCCAGAATCAAAAGAACCTAATAAAGAAATAATAGGAAAAATTACTAAAGAAAGTCTTCAACAAGGTGTAATATTCATAAGTGCAGGAATTTACGGAAATGTTCTTAGATTTCTTCCACCACTTGTAATGACAGAAGAGCAGTTAGAGTACGGTCTGGATGTTCTTGAAAAATCAATAGAAAAAGCTTTAAGCTAAATTACCATAGAAATATCAATTAAAATAAACAGGGAAAGGCAGGATACTATGAAATTATTTAGATTACAACCTGAAATTCATAAATTTGATAAATTCTCTGAATTTACAGAAGAATTTTCTATCGGAGAAAAAGATATTATTGTAGTCAATAACTCCATTTTTGATAAATTTATAAAAGAACTTAATTTAAAAAGTATATTTATATCTCCAAAAAAATACGGTGACGGAGAGCCTTCTGACGAGATAATAGACAAAGTTCTTGCAGAAGCTGCCCAATATAAATTTGATAGAGTAGTTGCCATCGGTGGAGGAGCCGTAATGGATATAGCCAAATTCTTGGTTCTTGAAAACGTAAATAATTCCATCGATGTTTTCGAAAGAAAAATTGAATTCAATAAAACAAAAGAATTTATTGCTATTCCCACCACTTGCGGAACAGGCAGTGAGGTCACATCGTATTCAGTAGCAGAGATAAAATCAAAGGGTACTAAAATGGGTATAGGGATAGATGAATTTCTTCCCGATTATGCTGTACTTATACCGGAGCTTCTGAAAAATATCCCATATAAGTTCTTTGCATTTAGTACTCTTGACGCTCTTGTACATGCAGCTGAATCCTTTGTAGCCCCAGGATCAAACCCCTATACAGATATTTTTGCGGAAAAGGCAATAGAACTGATCCTCAAGGGTTACAAACAAATATCTGAAAAAGGAAAAGACTATTATTCTGAAATCATAGAAGACTTCCTTATAGGAAGTAACTATGCAGGGATAGCATTTGGAAATACAGGAGTCGGACCAGTACATGCACTATCATATCCCCTTGGCGGGAAATACCATGTGGCACACGGTGAATGCAACTACGAATTTTTTACACCGGTTTTTAAGGCCTATACCGAGATCGCACCAGAAGGGAAAATCAAGAAGTTCAACGACTTAGTAATTTCAATACTGGAATTAGACAAAGATTCTGACCTATATGCTGAATTGGATAAACTTTTCAACTTCATCTGGGAAAAGAAAAAATTAAGCAGCTTCGGTATGAATGAAAGCGAAATTCTAGGATTTACAGAAAGTGTGATTGAAAAACAGCAGAGACTTCTCAGCAACAACTATGCACCCATAGAAAAAGAGAGTATAATTAACATCTATAGAGAGCTTTTTTAAACCAGCAATAAATATTTCATTAAAATAAAGAATTGGAGTCCTATATAGTGGATTCCAGTTTTTTATGTCCTTAGATTTTGTAATAGATTACAGTCTAACCCTGAAATAAATTATTTCAACTATAGCTATTATATTGAGGAGCGTAGAAAAATGAATAAGAAAATAAAACTATACAGTGGAGTAACATTTTTAATAGGAATAAGTGCTATTTGTTTTGGGATTAATTTAATGGTAAAGTCAAACTTTGGAGTTTCCGTAGTTTCATCAATCCCTTATGTTTACAGCCTAAAATTTAAAAATATTACTTTCGGAGGATGGTCTTATCTTATTCAAACCATTCCTTTTATACTATTAGTAATTTTATTAAAAAATTTAAAAGTCAAATACTTCCTTTCTTTTTTTATGGCGTATGTTTTGGGAAAATCAATAGATATATTTGGTATGATATTACCCTCCTTTAACTCAGATACACTCATGTCGAGACTGACTCTCTTTGTTGCAGGAACAGTGGCCATAGCTTTTGGAATAAGTGCCTGGATTAAAAGTCAATATCTGATGCAACCCTGTGATGTATTTATAAAAGATTTTTCAAAAGAAAAAAAAATAAACATAGGGAAGACAAAAACTCTCTTTGATCTTTCATGTCTTAGCACTTCAGTTGTTTCTAGCCTTTTCTTTTTAAGAAAAATTGAAGGCGTGTACTTAGGTACTCTTCTATCTGCATTGACAACTGGAATGATGGTGAAATTTTTTATAGATATTCAGAACAAATATATTGAAGATGTAAATTTCTTTAATAAGGAAAGGATAGACCTCGTATTGGAGTACGATTTTTTTCAAATGAAGAAGCAGTTAAAAAAAATGTTCCCTGTAAATAGTTGCCAAGAAAACCAAAAATTATAAAATATTTTTTAAGTCATTTTTGAAAGTGCTATTGTTGCTGTTTTTAATTCTCAAATGTAATCTTAAAACCAAAAAGAACCTAATTAAATATAAATTAGGTTCTTTAAAGATATTAGCTTGAAAATTATGCTTATCAAGCTTTTTTTATTTTCTATTTTCCCAGAGTGGCTACCATGACTGCTTTTATAGTGTGTAGTCTATTTTCAGCCTGGTCAAATACCACTGAATTCGGACCTTCAAAAACCTCATCTGACACTTCCATCTCAGTAATGGCAAATTTATCAAAAATATCTCTGCCCACACTTGTCTCCAGATCATGAAAAGCAGGGAGACAGTGAAGGAATATAGCATCTTCCTTTGCATAGGACATAGCCTTACTGTTCACTTGATATGGCTTTAGGAACTCTATTCTTTCTTCCCACACCTTCTCAGGCTCACCCATAGATACCCACACATCTGTATAAACTGCATCTGCATCTTTCAGCCCTTCTTCTACAGATTCTGTAAAAGTAAGCTTTGCACCTGTTTCCTTAGATATTTCAAGACACTGATTTATAAGCTTCTGAGTAGGGAAGAGAGATTTTGGCCCTACAATTCTAAAGTCCATCCCCATCTTGGCAGCTCCCACCATGAGAGAATTTCCCATATTGTTTCTTCCGTCTCCCATATATACAAGCTTTGCCCCTTGAAGTTTTCCCTTGTGCTCTATTATGGTCATAAAATCTGCCAGTATCTGAGTGGGATGAAATTCTGTTGTCAGTCCGTTCCACACAGAGACTCCAGAATGTGCCGCAAGTTCTTCCACAACTTTTTGTCCATAGCCCCTATACTCTATGGCATCAAACATTCGTCCCAGTACTCTTGCAGTATCCTTGATCGACTCCTTTTTCCCTATCTGAGACCCAGAAGGCCCCAGGTAAGTCACATGAGCTCCCTGATCATAGGCTGCCACCTCAAAAGAACATCTAGTCCTTGTGGAGTCCTTCTCGAATATAAGAGCAATATTTTTACCCATAAGTTTTTTCTCTTCTTTTCCTGATTTTTTGTCCTCTTTCAGCTTTTTCGAGAGATCCAGAAGCTCCTGTATCTCCTTAGGCGTAAAATCAAGTAATTTTAAAAAATGTTTATGTTCCATCCGGCCCCCCCAGTAATTCTACAGTTCTTCAAACACCTCTTTTATTATCTGAAGTGCCTTATCAAGCTCTTCATATGTTACATTCAGAGGAGGTACAAGTCTTACGACATTATTACCTGCTCCCACCAGCATAAGCCCTTTTTCAAAAGCCTTCCCCACAAAAGTCTTGGCCTCAAGCTCCTCTTTTAATTTTATTCCGAGAAGAAGTCCCATTCCGTTTATTTTTTCGATTACGCTGTGATCAGCCATCATTTTTTCTATTTTCTGCCTTGTGTACTCACTCTTCTTGTCTACTTCAGCGATTATTCCTCCGTCTACAAGCTCATCTATGATTGTTACTGCCACTGCACATGCAAGAGGATTTCCTCCAAATGTAGCACCGTGGTCTCCTGGAACAAGAGTTTCAGAAGCTTTCCCTTTTGCAAGAACAGCCCCTATAGGAAAACCTCCTCCTAGTCCCTTTGCCATTGTAACTATATCAGGTACTACTCCGAATTTTTGATATGCAAAATAGGTTCCAAGTCTTCCTGCTCCGCACTGAACCTCATCAAAAATAAGAAGAGCATTCTTTTCATCACATAGCTCTCTTATTTTGTCGAGAAAGTCCTTTTCGGCACTTATGATTCCTCCCTCTCCCTGGATGACCTCCATGATTACCCCACAGACATTCTCATCCATCTTAGAGACAAAATCCTCTATATTGTTGTACTCACACTCTACAACTCCTCCGATGAGGGGTTTATAAGGGTCCTGATACTTTTTCTGTCCTGTTACAGAAAGAGCTCCCATAGTTCTCCCGTGAAATGAGTTTTTCATATAAAGTATCTTGTACTTGTCTTCAGAAAACTCTTTACCAAATTTTCTGGCGATTTTCAGAGCCAGTTCATTTGCCTCTGTTCCGCTGTTACAGAAAAACATCTTCTCCATATCTCCCTGTTGAGAAAGCTTTTTAGCAAGAGTTGTCTGCTTGTCGTTCCAGTAAAGGTTTGATATATGCATCAGAGTTTCACTCTGGTTTTTTATTGTTTCTACGATTTTAGGATTGCTGTGTCCAAGGCAGTTTACTGCTACTCCGGCTACAAAATCTATATATTCCTTACCAGTTTCGTCATAGGCATATACACCCTTTCCTCTTACGAAAGTAGGTTCAAATCTGTTATACGTATTCATTACATTAATTTTTCCCATTATCCCTCCCTCGACACTATCTTACTATTCTGTAATCTTTTACTATCATTGTACCTATACCAGAGTCAGTAAAGAGCTCCAGTAAAATCGAATGTTTTACTCTTCCGTCTATAATATGCACATTTTCTGCTCCGCCGTCTAGTGCCGTCATGCAGGCATCTATTTTCGGAAGCATTCCTCCGCTTATTGTTCCGTCCTCTATTAGATCTTTTGCCTCATTGTATTTCAGCACACTTATCTTGCTGCTAGGATCATTTATATCCCTCAAAAGCCCCGGAACGTCTGTCATAAATAAGAATTTATCAGCATTTAAGGCTCCTGCAATGGCTCCTGCCACATAGTCTGCATTTATATTATATGTGTTTCCATCCTCATCTACTCCCACAGTTGATATTACAGGAATATAGCCATCTTTTTGAAGAACCTCTATAATATTGGTGTTAATCTTCTTTACCTCTCCCACATAGCCTATATCGACTTTCTCTTTCCCGTCCATAATATACTTTTTTCTTGCAAGGATAAGGTTA